>CAJQPF010000014.1 GCA_905480095.1 uncultured Flavobacteriales bacterium | reverse complement strand
GGTGTAAAGTTGGTTCTGTGAAATCCTTTTCACACGCGCCATCAGCAAAACTTAATGAGACACCATCGGTTGTCGATTCGATCAATATCTCTAAAAAAGGAAACGTAATGTCATCTTGAAAGTCTTGAATGCTATCAATTCCTTCATGCCGTCAGCCAATTCCTTGGCATTTTCAGAACCTACCAATGGGGTCAGAAGCTTCGTAAAGTCCTTTGCATCAGTCAATTCATTTGCTGCCTTACACGCTTCTGAATCCGTAAATGGCCTTATATTTTCAAAGTCTTGATTTTGCATTCGCGGGGGCAAGATACCGCTACTACCTTTGTGATTAATATGAGCTTCGAAAAACTTAAAATTACCAAGCAGTTTCTAAACGCAATTCAGGACTCTGGATTCACGGAGCCTACGCCAATACAAAATAAGGCGATACCCCCTATAAGCGCTGGTCAAGATGTCATTGGGATTGCCCAAACTGGCACCGGGAAAACAGCTGCTTTTGCCCTTCCTATTCTCCAAAAAATAAAATATGCGCAGGGGAAGTCCCCAAGGGCTCTGGTCCTTGTGCCCACAAAAGAATTGGTCATGCAAGTTCATGGTGTGTTTGAGTCACTCTCTACATATACAGATTTGAGATGCATTGCATTATATGGTGGGGTGGGTCCCAAGTCACAACTAGAAGCTTTGGCTGAAGGGTCAGACTTGTTGGTATCCACCCCAGGAAGGTTCATGGATTTATATCTAAGAAATGGTTTAGATCAAAAAAAGATCAAGACGCTGGTTCTCGATGAAGCCGACAAAATGATGGATATGGGGTTCATGCCTCAGTTGAGGAATATCTTAGAGATTATACCAAATAAGCGACAGAATCTACTGTTCAGCGCAACTTTTCCAGAAAGAGTCGAGAGGTTAAGCGAAGAATTTCTACTTTGGCCAACAAGAATAGAAGTAAGCCCACAAGCGACTCCGGTAAGTACCGTCACTCAAATGAAGACTTCGGTCCCCAATTTGAAAACAAAGCTCAATATGATACGCCATCTTCTTGTGGACCTCTATCCTGAAGATCGTGCATTGGTTTTTGTTCGCACAAAAGAGCAAGCAGAAAGTATATCCAAATTTTTAGAGAGAACAATTGCCGGTGGGGTACGTGGAATCCACAGTAACAAAGCTCAAAACACACGACTTCACGCCATGTCACTGTTCCGTGAAGGGTTAATTAGAGTCCTTGTAAGCACAGATGTAAGTAGCAGAGGGATTGATGTTCCTGAAACCAAACTCGTCATTAATTGTACCGTTCCGCGAAACTCTTCAGACTACGTTCATAGAATTGGAAGAACTGGTCGTGCATTTAGAGAAGGGGTCGCTCATACGCTTTACGACCCCAGCGAAGAATCGTATTTAATCGCTGTTGAATCTTATTTGCCATCGAAGAACGTCATCACAGAGGTTCCTATACCCGATTGTGTTGTGGTCGAGGAAACGCCCAAATACGAAGCGAAGGATATGGCACGAGACATCGACACACAAAAACGCAGAGCAGACCCAACT
This sequence comes from uncultured Flavobacteriales bacterium, assembly GCA_905480095.1. Lineage (GTDB taxonomy): Bacteria > Bacteroidota > Bacteroidia > Flavobacteriales_D > Sanyastnellaceae > UBA974. The sequence goes on along the minus strand of CAJQPF010000014.1, from coordinate 4,878 downwards.
TTCCAAGGCGCATTTCATGAAAAAAAACACAAGAGAAACGCGTCTAAATCACGCCAACAACGTAGTGCACGGAGAAGGAAGTAAGATGATTCCATCCACTTCTATAACATACCCTTCTTCATAACACATCACAGCTAACCGTCCATCGGGAAGTGAGTCAATATGTGTATGGTAATTGAAATTGAAGCCTTTCACTCTGAGCCATTTAAAAGATCGGTCAGCGAGTAAGTTAATGTTGTCCTTTTGTCGTAATCTTTTCAGCAATGCCCGATTCTTATCAAGAGTAATGCCCACTTTTCTGATTTGCGTGGGACTGTGAGAGATGTTTTTAGTTTCCATATAGGCAAGTAACTAATTATAAATACTTTAAATATCGATACTTTATTAGAGGTCAGTATCAGTTTGTAGTTGTTACTTTTGCTTCATGCAAACAAATAAGGCAGTTAATTTAATCGGTATTGTAGGTGCTGGCGCAATGGGGGCTGGCATAGCCCAAATTGCTTCACAAGCTGGGCAAGACGTTGTGTTGTTTGACCTATCTAAAGAAGCCTTAACCACCAGTGCGACAAAGCTTCAAAAAGTCATGAATCGACTGATTCAAAAAGGAAGGGTTACTTCAGATGAAGCAATCGCTATTCAAGAACGAATTGTAAGAACCACAAATGTCACGGATCTGAAAGATTGCGATCTGATTATTGAAGCTGTTGTTGAAGATTTAGAGGTGAAGAAGCATGTTTTTAAGAGCATTGAAGAAATCGCACACAAAGAAGCGGTCATTGCATCAAACACCTCTTCATTGTCGATCACTTCTCTTGCGTCATTTTGTGCTCATCCTGAACGTGTGGTAGGGCTACATTTCTTCAATCCCGCACCATTAATGCCTCTTGTTGAAATTATTCCTGCACTTCAAACAAATCGCGACCTGCCTCAACAGCTCACAGAGTTGATGAGAAAATGGGGGAAATCACCTGTGATCGCGAAAGACACCCCAGGGTTTATTGTGAATCGAGTTGCAAGACCCTTTTATGGAGAAGCACTGCGGATCTTAGATGAGGGTATCGCGGATGTCCCCACCATTGATGCAGCGATGCGTGAATCAGGCTTCAGAATGGGGCCGTTTCAACTCATGGATCTCATCGGTCATGATGTGAATTATTCTGTCACAGAGTCTGTATTTAAATCATTCTATTACGACCCTCGTTATATGCCGAGTTTGACACAATTAAAACTCGTAGAAGCTGGGTGGCTGGGTCGCAAATCGGGCCGTGGGTTCTACAATTACGACGAAGAGAATTTTGAAACAGTTAATTCCGGAAAGTTAGATTCTAAAATTCAGGAGGAGATATCGGAGCGCATTATATCGATGCTTATAAACGAAGCTTCCGATGCCGTTTATCTTGGAATTGCGAGTGCAGAGGATGTTGACACTGCAATGCTGAAGGGAGTTAACTATCCGAAAGGATTGCTAGTTTGGGCTGAAGAAATGGGCTTACAAAAGGTCGTACGCATCATCGATGCACTTCGAGACACCTATGGAGAAACGCGCTACAGATGTAGTCCTTTACTCAGGAAATTAGCCGCAGAGGAAGGTAAATTCCACAAATAACTATTCCTGCAAACGCTTGATGCTATGGAGTCTGTGAGTGACCCCCCCAATTTCTGCGTGCACAATGCCTTCTTGGGTAAGTAAATCGATTCGGACTTCTCCTGAAGCATGAACGATTGAATCTCTCGTCACAAGTATTCCGACATGCGTAATGAGTCCATCATTGTTTTGGAAAAAAGCCAAATCATCTGTGTCTCTTAACTCCCATGCGATAAGGTCACCACAATTAACCTGTTCTGAGGCATCTCTAGGTAACAACTTTCCAGTAAGTCTAGCCGCCAACTGAGTTAACCCTGAACAATCAATTCCAGCAACCGTTCTGCCTCCCCATTGATATGGTGCGCTTAGCATTGAAAGCGCAGCATCTCTTAAAGTCAACGGTATTGTACCAAAAACATCATCCTTCAACGTGTCGGGGTTAAATGGCGTGATTTTATCTGCACCTAAAAAATAAGCGTCCTCTCTCTCTTCTATCAATGCTCCTGCTGTGATCCATAAAGTAGCTAACGTTCTCTCGTTTTTCCATTGCGAAATGGGATGACAAAGTATGGTTCTTTCCTCAGGCAGTTTGACATCAAACGTAAATTGCTTCTTGTCACACCAACCCACATACCCGTCTTCTAATGATTTGATTTTCACCCAATCACCCCTCCCCTCCTCAAGTAAACTCACACCTTCGCCACCAAGGATTTGGCTTGTCTGTTCTGATGCGTCTGAAGCCTCTGCTCTTAGAGGGACAATAGACACCGATGCGACCCCTATTGCGTTCATACAGCTTCAATGACAATCGCAGATGCGCCTCCGCCCCCATTACAAATACCTGCAGCGCCATATTTAAGACCTCTTGCTTTAAGCGCGTGCGCAAGCGTCACAACGATGCGGCTTCCGCTCGAACCCAATGGATGACCTAATGCAACAGCGCCTCCGTTTACATTGACATTCTCAGGGTTTAAACCTAGCAAACGGTTATTGACGATTCCCACGACCGAAAACGCTTCATTTAACTCCCACAAGTCTATGTCTTCAGACTTTAATCCTGCTCTTTCTAATGCTACCGGAATCGCAAGGGACGGTGAGGTTGTAAACCACTCAGGAGCCTGTGCAGCATCGGCTATGCCTAGTATTTTTGCAATCGGCTTAAGACCGTGACGCTCCACAGCCTCTTCGGAAGCCAAAATTAATGCACTGGCACCATCGTTTAATGTAGAAGCATTGGCAGCTGTGATTGTTCCTTCCTTGTCAAATGCAGGACGTAAAGACGAAATCCTATCCATCTTAACATTCTTGTATTCTTCATCTTCAGCAAAAACAATGGGATCACCTTTGCGCTGTGGGATTTGTACTGCTACAGTTTCAGCACTAAAAGCACCACTTTCCCAAGCTGCTGAAGCTCTCTCATAACTCTGAACTGCAAAGGCATCTTGTTCTTCTCTTGTTATCTTGTGTTCTTTGGCACACATCTCAGCACAGTTGCCCATGTGGGTTTTGTTATAAACGTCTGTCAGACCGTCCAGAACCATACCGTCACGCACCTTGATGTCACCAAACTTGCTTCCTTTTCTTCCATCCAAATAATGTGGAACTTGAGACATGTTTTCCATCCCTCCAGCAACTGCGATTTCTGCGTCGCCCATAGCGATTGTTGCTCGCGCTAAAGAAATGGCTTTCATCCCACTCGCACAAACTTTATTTACGGTAGTACAAGGAACCGAATCCAATATGCCCGCTCCTAAAGCAGCTTGCCTTGCAGGTGCTTGACCTACTCCAGCTTGAAGTACATTGCCCATATAAACCTCCTCGATTTCTTTGGGGTCAAGTCCTGCCATCTCAAGTGCGCCGCTAATTGCAGTAGCACCAAGTTTTGTAGCAGGAACAGACGAAAGAGTACCGAGAAAACTTCCCATAGGCGTTCTAGCAGCTGAGACGATGTAGACGTTTGATGACATGATATATAAATTATTTTACAAAATTAACCTCTGTTGGCTTTAAACCCTCTTAATTGTCACATTTTGGCACACGAATTGTAATAGGTATTAAGAGCGAGTCGCTACTTGCTCATGATTTGGTTTTGGTTTAGTCAAATGCAAACGCTGGGAAACGTCCTAGCGTTTGTTTTTTGTTCGAAAATTAATCAAACAAGTCATGAGATATTAACCTTTTGGTGACAAACATTATTTTAATCCTTCTTCGCCGCTTTTGTTTTCTTTGTTGTAGGCTTTGCTTTCTTCGCTGCGGGCTTTGCCGCTTTCTTCGCAGCGGGCTTTGCCGCTTTCTTCGCAGCGGGCTTCGCAACCTTCTTCGCTGCGGGCTTTGCCGCTTTCTTCGCAGCGGGCTTCGCAACCTTCTTCGCTGCGGGCTTTGCCGCTTCCTTCGCAGCGGGCTTCGCAACCTTCTTCGCTGCGGGCTTTGTCGCTTCCTTCGCAGCAGGCTTCGCAACGGGCTTCGCAACGGGCTTTGCAACGGGCTTCGCAACCTTCTTCTCAAAAGGCTTTGCAACTGGCTTTTCAGCATTCTTTTCAACTGGCTTACCGATCGTCTTAAGGCTCCAGTTGTCAGTTGACCGAGGTCGGCGAACCAATGGCCTTTGTCCTCTGTCAGATTTACCGAACTTAACTTCAGCATTGCGACGCTTATTGGGTTTGGGCGTTTCGCCACCTTTCATAAGACCTAAAAACTCTCGAGGGACTCTTGACTTAACCATTATTTCTCTTCCATTAGGTCCGGTGACCTCAAGCGCAAACATATGCACTCCCTCTCGATTCAGTGGATCTGGAGCTGTTTTGCCTTTTCCAATAATAATGCAACTTTCTCGTCGTAATGAAGGCATGATTAATTGAATTGCTTCGATGGGAGCGTCTACTTTGAGAAGCGTATGCTTTTGAGTAGCTCTCATTGTTCGATACTGAACTTGCACCCTATCACCGTTCTCTTCACTACACTCGAGCTCATCATCTGGAGGCAGATGACCTTCAACAAGAATATAAATCCCCTGTCTGAAATCATTCCAGTTTTCTTGAAGGTGTTCTCTCCAAAATTTATTTTTTGCAATCAAACATATGCCACTGACATCCTTCATTAACTTATTGACAAAATGAAGATCACGGTTACCACTACCTTGCTGTTCTAGCCAGTTCTTCATTCGAGAGTAACTCGTCGTTACTTTGGGGTTTGGAGCTGCTGTGACCCATCCTGACGGCTTTATATAAGCCAAAAAATCATCATCTTCGTAAACAACGTCAAAAGGCGGTTTTGATGAACTCCTTGTTGTTGGC
>CAJQPF010000013.1 GCA_905480095.1 uncultured Flavobacteriales bacterium | reverse complement strand
CTACCCCAAAAGAAATCGTGGATCGGTATCACAATGAGATGCAGGGAGCCTTCAAAGGACTCGACATTAGTTTCGACCATTACAGCAGAACATCGAGTAAAAAGCACCACAAAGTCGCACAGGAATTCTTTTTAAAACTCCTTGATAACAAAAGCTTTGAAGTCAAAACAGAAGAACAATACTTCGATGAAGAAGCAGATCAATTTCTCGCTGACAGGTACATCACTGGGTCATGCCCGAAGTGTCATGCCGAAGATGCATATGGTGATCAATGTGAGAAATGTGGCTCGACGCTTTCACCCAGAGAACTGATCAACCCGAAGTCTACATTGAGTGGAAGCAAACCGGTCTTAAAACCGACCACACTTTGGTATCTGCCTATGGGAAGACATGAGGACTGGCTTAGGGAGTACATTGAAAAAGGCCTGCTTAATGGGGAGCTCCATCACGACGCTAAGCAATGGAAAAGCCATGTTGTCGGTCAATGTAAAAGCTGGATTGACGGTGGACTTCAGAGCAGGGCAATGACCCGTGATTTAAAGTGGGGAGTGCCTGTGCCAGTGGAAGGAGCCGAAGGGAAAGTCCTGTATGTTTGGCTTGATGCGCCACTCGGATATATTACTTCCACAATGGAATGGGCGGAAAAAAACGGACAAGATTGGCGCAAGTGGTGGCAGGATTCAGAGACTGAATTGTTGCACTTTATAGGAAAAGATAACATCGTCTTTCATTGTATTATTTTTCCCATTTTACTGAAAGAACACGGGGGGTTTAACCTTCCCCACCAAGTGCCTGCGAATGAGTTTATGAACTTAGAGGGGGATAAAATTTCGACGTCAAAAAATTGGGCGGTCTGGGTGTCTGAATTCCTTGAAAACAATCCTGAAAGCAGTGATCCGATGCGCTATGTTCTGACATCCATCATGCCGGAGCAAAAAGACAGTGAATTTACGTGGAACGATTACCGAGACCGAATCAACAACGAACTCGCAGATGTTTTGGGGAATTTCGTGAATCGCGTTCTCGTGCTTACCAGGAAATATTATGAAGGTGCTGTACCCGCAATTCCAAAAGGGCAGGAATTAACTGAGGTCGACACATCTTTAATCAATGAATTGACAGCAGCATCTGAAAAAATCGGGGACCTTATTTTAAGATTCCGATTTAGAGAAGCACAGCTAGAAGCCATGAATATTGCGCGAAAAGGAAACAAATACCTGACTGAGGAAGAACCATGGAAACTTCAAAAAACAGATTCCGCCAGAGTGGAGGTCATCATGCACCTCGCATGCCAAGTGGTCGGAAACTTAGGCGTCCTGTTAGAACCTTTTCTTCCCCGCACAGCTGAAAAACTTTCCACTTCATTTGGGGTTTCAGGATCTCAATGGAATGACGCCTCTCCTTCCCTCGTCAAGCCAGGAACGATTCTGGGAGATCTACCCATCTTGTTTTCAAAAGTTGATGACGAAACCGTCGAAGCGGAAATGGCAAAACTTGGGAACAAAGACGCTGAACTAAATCGCGACGATAACACTGACAAAAAATTAAACATTATGCCACAAAAAGAGCAAACTACATTCGATAATTTTACCTCAATGGACCTGCGTGTGGCGACCGTAACTGAATGTATCCCCGTTGAAAAAACAAAGAAATTACTTCAGTTGACTGTAGATACTGGACTTGACATTAGGACTGTGGTCTCTGGAATTGCAGAGCATTTTTCGCCTGAAGAGGTGATCGGTCGTAAAGTCGTGCTTCTCGCCAATCTGGCCCCACGAAACATTCGTGGCGTCGAGAGCCAGGGGATGGTTTTGATGGCTTCTACTGATGACGGAAAGTTGCGATTCATCACCCCCGAAGAAGGTGTGAATGCTGGAGATGTTATACGCTAAATAGATCGCATATGTCAGTCCTTTCAACGATTAAATCCCGATTCAGCCCCTACTCTTTCGATGGTAAAAACGTTCCGTTTTCTGACATTGAATCCGCGTTCGAAGCGGCACGGTGGGCCAATTCAGGATATAACAATCAACCCTGGAGATTTGTATTTGCGTCGAGAGATCAAGCGAATTTTGAGAATCTACTCGGTTTTGCCGTAGAGGCGAATAAAAAGTGGATGAAGGATTGCGGTGCAATCGTCGCCATTTTTGCTTCCACCCCTTCAGAAGCAAACCCCAAATCCAATGCGTCTGCGATCTACTGTACAGGGATTGCTGCAGGTCAGATGCAGATTGAATTGACGGCGCTCGGTTTTCAGTCACACCAAATTGGCGGATTTGACGCTGAAGGCCTTACTGCGTTTTTAAATTCCCCAGACACATTAACACCCATGGCGATGATGGCGATAGGGAAATCTTCTGAAGCGCCGAAAAAAGACAGGGAACGTAAACCCCTCTCAGAAATAGTCACGCAATAGAATACCTCAAATCTATCAGCCCTGATTTGGCGCTATTTCGCAATCACAAATGCTTGTTCTACAGGGCCTTGGTCTGTCTCAACCGCAAGAATATATGTGCCATTTGCAAGGTTGCTTACGTCCAGTGTGCGCGTGTTGTTTTCAAGGACAAACGCCAAAACCTTCTTCCCATTTAAAGCATAGATTTGGCACCGTGTGTTCCCTTCAATTCCATCCAAAGAGATGGTCATGTTTGATGACGCAGGAGAGGGGAATATATTGAGCTTGTCTGAAAAAGTCAGACCTTCTAACCCCATAAGAATATCAATTTCTAACGTAGACGAAGTCCCTGGGCAACCATCGGCAGAGATTGCGGTCACTGAAATTGCGCCGTCAGTTGTCCACTCGACGGTCACAAAAGAAGTGCCTTGTCCAGAGAGAATCGTGCCCCCCGTGATTGTCCACTCAAAAGATGACGCTTCATCACTGCATGAGTAGGACCACTCTGTCGTTCCTGCATTTAAATTTATATCTTGATCGCCTTCTATCACCCCCGCTGATGGCCCATATTCACATTCATCATTTGACCACGCACTTGCATCATAGTTACAAGCGGTCTCATCCATACACTGAACAGGCGTGTAAAGAATAGGAAGAAGGAGTCTCAGGTCAGGGTCTTGAACGCCCCAAGGAAAAATCTGTACGTAGATCGACCCTGAGAGCACCCCAGATGTTGTGATTTGTCCTATAAGAAGGCGAAGGTCCTCTCCCGCAAATCCAGGGTTTTCTGCACCTAAACCAGGAAATAGCGTCGCCCAACCATTACCAACCGGGGTGTCCGAATACACATTTTCCCCCGCCTCGAACGCTTCAAATGCATCGTAAGTAGGATCTGCAAGGGAGAGAATATCCATCTCCTCCGAAGCGTCCTCCACGCCTATCGTAAACCAGCTGTCAAATTCTAAATCAGGGAAGGCTGTAAAAAAAGCAGTATTAATACCTGTGGCAAACGTTTCACTTGCAGAGGGATGCTGATACCATGCCGGAGTTGATGTCGATTCGAGTATAAATGGATTTGTTTCACTTCCGGTACAGGCAGAGAGGTAATCATCTTCATCGAGCATATGAAGATACATTCTCCAAGTTGTCATTCCTTCCAGATCACCAGTTGTATGGACAGCGTATTCCTCAAGGCCGATCCAATACTCATCAGGCCCTTGAGCAGATATAGAGGTCATTGATGACAACGAAGTTGCAAGTAGCAAGACAAATCCAAATAAATTCTTCATGTGTGGTGTTTATAGTGACGAAAAATACAACCCAATGCGTGAGATTTTTAAGCAAAAAGAAAAAGAAATCCCACCTTGAAGTCAGGAAAAGAAAACAATGTTTTTCATGATGTTGTGAATTAAAATCCGATTTTTATTGAGAAGGACAATGTTCTTCCATATGACCAAAATCCTTCAAGTTTCCCATTTTCAACGGTGCCCTGGTCTTTCACACCTGTTTGAGGGTCCGTAAACCACGTTTCATCAGCCTCGTTCATGTATATGTTATCCAATGCATTTTGAACATTCAACCCCAAGCGCAGGTTTAAATCACGAATGCGAGTGTTCCAACTGAGGTTCGCATCTAAATATCCGTAATCTGGCAATTGAACTGGCTGAACACCAATCCTTTCTTCATCATCTCGGTCTGCATCTATTTCAAATTGCGCATATAAATTCATGTTATAAACATAACTGGCACCTATCCTGAAATTCTTTGGCAGATCCATTCTTGCCTGGAGACCAAACTGAGTTTGAGGCGCGTCACTCACCTTAAGCCCCGCTGAATAGATGTGCAGGGAGTCAATCACCTGATTCGTGTTCTGATCTAGTATTTCTGCGTCCACATCGTTGTCCCATCTCCAATCCCCAATACTCACTAACCCACCTAATTCTAGTGTAGGCAGAGGCTTGACTCTGAACTCTAACTCTATCCCATCGTGAGTCTCTACAAGGCCTCTTACAAAGGCACGGTACTCAGTTCCATCGGGCCTCAATAGCGGACCCGACATGATCGTTTTGTCCTTCCAACGTGTGTGATATACGTTGACATCAAGAGATGCTTTTGGAAGCCTGATTCTGTAACCCAATTCGATCGCATCCACTGTCTCATTCACGAGGTTGTTGTTCGAGAGTACATTTTGAAAATTCGGGAACACATTTCTGATGAACGGGGCCCGTGAATACACCCCTAGGTTAAAATACGCATGATTCGTGGGGGTGATGGCAAATGACCCCCCTGCTTTTGCATTGTATCCTGGAGCACTTGCTTTTTCACTCATCGCTCCATACACAAACTGCTCGCTCGTCTCATACAGCCCTGTGTCATCATTATACTCTGTCACCTCTTGTACGCCTGTCTCATCATACCTGAAGTATGTATATGGATCGTAGCGACGGTAGCCCGTGTAACTTCCTGTTGCTGCGATGAAAGCGGAGATGCGCTCCGTATTGTACTCTAACTGTGAAAAGAATCCTGCGTATTTAACAATGCCGACGTTGTCGTAATCCACAACATCGCCCTCGGTGGCCATCAGTTGATAGTCGGGGTTGATCCCGTATCCTGTTGCATTGGAGAAGGATTGCATATAAAAATCGCCACCGAGTAAGTTTGAGGTTCGTGTAAAGTGTTTACCCTCATAGTAACGCATATCCACCCCAGCGATGAGATTGAGATTTGGTGTTAACTCTGCTTTATAAGTGCTCAATATTCCAGTCCAAAAGTGCTCATTATGTGCATTCTCAATCACACTCCGAGATCTTCCACCGACAAGCGTATCGCCATCAATAACAACAGGCGCTCCCTTGTATTGGAGTGTATCAACCCAAGCGCCACTTGCCTCGTTAAACGCAATTTCGGACTCCAGGTAAGTGACCGGCAACGTGCTCGTGGCATTTGATTGATATAAATAATCCCAGTTTCTTGTCGTCTTAACTGTAGAACCGTCTGCAAGCGTTTCATACAAACGTGGGTTGCTGGTTCCATCATATCTTGACCCGTATCCCATTCCAAAACTTACATATGCAGATGTTGCAATGTGTGATCTTTCAGAAACTTGGAAATAATGATTAAGTGCAATCTGAGGCTTGTGGTATCCATTCACTTTTGAATTCAGCACTTCCCCATCCAGGTATCCCCAATCGTCGTTCCACCTGTGCCCCTCGTAACCCAGACTGTCAGGAAGTTGATTAATGCCATTGAATCGATCTACTGTGAGTTGCCCACTGCGTTGCCCGTGCACTTGTGGTGCGCCTATGGCCGTAAATACAAGGCGATGAGCCCCGAATTCTTTTGCTGCAGTGAGGAAATAACTCCATGCGTCAACGAACGTTGCATCGACATAAGCTTCTCCATAGGTTCGAGACCCGATGGCACTTACGGCCCAACCATTTGGCAGTATTCCTGAACTGAGGGAAAGCATATGTTTCGTGCGTCCATAATCTGTCATCGACGTACTGAAACTCCCCCCCTTTTCTGCATCGGTCGCTTTCGTGACGATATTGATTGTTCCGCCCACAGAATTGATTGCGAGTTTTGAAGCGCCTAGGCCTCTTTGGACTTGCATGGTGCGGACCGCATCGCCCAAACCAGCCCAGTTCGACCAGTACACCCAGCCGTTTTCCATATCATTTACGGGAATTCCATTGACCAATACCGCGACGTTTCGTTGGTCAAATCCACGAATGTTAATGCGGCTGTCGCCATAGCCGCCTCCGCCCTTGGTGGCATATACGCCAGGGGTGAAATTCAAGACCTCGACAAGTTCACGGTCTCCAAGTTTCTCTTCTATTTGGCGGGCGTCGATTGTTGACACTGCCACTGGTGTCGCTCGATCTAAGGCGACGGATGCAATAACGTTTGCCTCTTCAAGACCAATCGCACTCGGCTCAAGCATGATATCGCCCATATTTAATAGACCACGCCCCTGCAGTGAGATGTATTTCTTCACTTTCGAGTAACCCATGGTTGTCGCTACAAGATTTGTTTGGCCATGGGCATTCGTTTTAAACTGAAAAAAGCCATCAAAATCTGTAAAAGCGCCTTCATTGAAATCCTCCAAATACACGGATGCACCAATTAATGCATTGCCTGAATTGGCGTCTATGACCCGTCCGCGCACTGTGGTCTGAGCGAGTGAAAGCGTCGAGATTAAAAGGGCGACAATTGATAAAATTGTTGTTTTCATGTCTGTAAGCTGCTTAATAATTGGGGGGCTCATCTTTTACAGTGACAAAGTACCAAATGAAAGCGCCTCCCATAGATTTTCACGCAAAAAACTTATCCCCACCTTCCCTGAGTATTCAAGTATTCAGCAATTTGTATTGTGTTTGTCGCCGCGCCTTTGCGAAGGTTGTCACTGACGATCCAGAGATGTAAACCTCTCGGGTTACTTAGGTCACGACGCAGACGCCCCACAAATACATCATCTTTTCCGTGGGCTGAAATAGGCATGGGGTAATGAAAAGACTCTGGGTCGTCTTGGAGAATGACTCCAGGGAAATCAGAAAGCATAGATCGGACATCAGTCATCTCAAAATCTCTGTCAAATTCCAGAAAAACAGACTCTCCGTGACCTCCGACAACAGGAACTCGAACAGCTGTACAGCTTAGAGAAATTGAATCGTCACGCATGATTTTCTTCGTTTCGTGGTGAACCTTCATTTCCTCCCTGGTGTATCCATTTTCCTGGAATATGTCACAATGGGGAAGGCAGTTTTTATCTATTTGATGCGGATAAACTGGCTGAGACGGTGTTCGTCCCGCACGTTCATCTTCCATTTGCGCCACTGCTGCTTGTCCCGTTCCTGTGACGCTTTGATACGTACTCACAACGCCGCGTAAAATCTGATATTGATCGTGAAGAGGCTTCAGTACCATCACGAGCTGCATGGTACTACAATTCGGATTGGCAATGATTAAATCATCCGTGGAAATGGCGTCTCCGTTAACCTCAGGAACGATAAGTTTGAAGTCTTTGTGCATGCGCCAAGCAGAGCTGTTATCTACCACTGTGGTTCCGACAGCTGCGAATTTAGGGGCCCATGCAAGACTTGTTTCTCCACCAGCAGAAAAAAGGGCGATGTCAGGCTTGGAAGCAAGTGCGTCCTCCAGCCCTACAATCTGAACGTTGCCTGACTGAAATGGAATCTTCTTCCCTATTGAACGCTCCGATGCAACAGCGATTAATTCGTCAATTGGAAAACCACGTTCTTCCATCGATCGAAGTATCGTTCTCCCGACCAAACCGGTGGCGCCAATAATTGCTACTCGTAATGCTTTCATATTGCTAAACTAATTTCTCATGTATAACTTTAAAGATGTCGCATCTTAATTTGTCAACGATTTTGTGGTTATTAAAAGCCCAACGAATTTTGTGTCGATATGATTATCCTCACAATAATGCCTCTTGTTTTCTGCCCTCTCGAAGTTGACTCAATGGTATGGACTGTGTCGAGTGAATGGTCAACATCATATGAGATTGAATCTATTGAGTCCTGGAATCTCAATGCACAGAACGCGGGAACATATAGGGTTTGGGGTTGTGCAACCGAACCCTTTGCAGCACTTACATTGGATATGAGGTGGAGACAAGACTTAAACGGTTCAAATAACAATCATTCTCGGATCTTCCTGACAGAATACCCACCAGAATCATTTTTAGAATCTGAATTTTTACCAGTTGGGAGCCTGTCGTTTTCTATAGGCACGAATGGGGGCGAAGATCCATTAGAAATTTCTAACACCCAATTTGACGTGTTTCAGGAGATTTCGCCAGAACTTTTAAATTACGCTGAACCATTTGACTTAGATTTCTCTGTCAGATACTCACAAGATTCTTCTTATTCATCCATCAGAGCTGGGGCCTATGATTCAGGATGGTCACTTCCCGTCTCAAATATAGCACTGTCAAATACAAATGAACTTTGGGCGCCAAGGTGTATTGGGTTTGAAGCGACATGTACGTCTTCAAATACAGATGCCTTTTCTTGGGCACTTCAGAGATTTGAACCCCATTGGCTTCCTCTAGAAAGTCATCGAATCTTAACACACAAATCTATAGATAGCACCAGCATAGAGATCGTCTGGAATCGCCCATCTCCAGTCGCGTTAATTGTGGAGACAGCGACTCAGGAATTAAACATGCCAGGCAGACCTCACCATTCTGTATTTACAGGAATGACAGCATTGACAAACGGAACGTCTGTTGATCGACGCGTTTCCACAAACAAACTGGACACAGTATTAAATGTTGTTTGGGCAGATTCTAACGCTGTAAATTTCAGGGAAATCACAATCACAGAGTTATTTGTGGATGCAACTCCATCTGTGGGGCTTCCTGAAGTTGAATGGGTGGAAGTATTTAATCAAACTGACAGGATCATTAACACAAACGGATGGGGATTGGTTTCTGAAAGTTCCACTATGGACCCGGGTATTGTACGCGCAATCCTACCCGATAACAACTGGAATGGGTACCTGCCCCCAAATGCACGCTTTCTTATTTGCAATGGCCATTTTGACCCCACAGAAAGCCTTGCTGAATTAGGATATGTCTCAAAGTTAGAAGGATGGTCAGGCTTAAGTGACAATGGTATGAAACTGTCTTTATTAAAGCCCGACGGTACTCTGATTGATGGACTTACCTATGACAGGTCATGGTGGCATGGAGAATCTACTGCTGCTCGATCTGTAAGTAAAATTCATCCGTCAGGGTGTGGTTTGCCGTCGAATTGGGAGCCAACTTTTCTTTCGTTAGGAGCAACACCTTGGGGGAAAGGAGAGCATGAAACAAGTGCACCACAAATCACAACGCCCATTTCAATCTCTTCGCACCTCGTCAATCCACAAAAAATTGTGTTCTTACTTCAACCAGATATAGACCCCCTTTCTGATGTGAAATGCCAATTTATAAACGACGAAAACGAGGAGGAAGCATATTGGGAGAGTCCATATTGGGTCGTGGATTTAGAATCACCGCTGTCGGAAGGAAAACCGATAGACATCATTATCGAAGATGCACAACTTTGCACAAATGGAGTCAAGACACAAGGAGCAACAATGGATTGGATCCCCGCACTACCTCCCGAGTGGGGAGACCTCGTTATTTCTGAATTTCTTACAAACCCATCTCCTGAAAGCCCTTGGGGTGAGTGGGTGGAAATCGTAAATGTCAGTAATCGCACGCTTGATTTAGAGGGGTTGAAACTTGGAGAAGCCTTTTTAAAAGTGGGCCAATATCTCAATGTTGACAGTGTGCTTGTCCTTGAACCCAATGGTATGGACGCATGGAGTTCATTGCCTGCAAACTCAGGACAAATAAAACTGAGTATTCAAATAAATCCACTGAGTGAAGAAGCCTCAATGATTGATTTGGTAGAATACAGTCGATGTTGGCATGATGATCGAGAAAAAGCAGAGGGCGGTCATTCATTAGAACGCGTCAATTATTTCCTTCCAGCAAACTCATCAACAAATTGGATCAGCGGAACAGGTGTTTTGGGGTGTTCCCGAGGAATAGCAAGACCGCTGGATTTTGAGATGATCAAAGTGGAAAGTTTGAAAGACACGAATTTGATTTGGGGGAGTCTGGAAGGACATCTTTGCTGGCATTCACCTTATTCAATGGACTCATGTGTGTTGTTTCCCGAAAACTGGGACCCCCCTATTGAATGGAAATTCGCAAGTAGCTCATCTAACATCGCAGTTTCGGAGCAATCTATTTATGATTTGGGGTGTGTTGAAAATCTCTTTGACATAGCATGTTATTCATGGAAGAGAATATCTGACGAACATCCAACAAGGACAAACGCATGGACGATAGAACTTCCGTCAGAAAATCCGCAAAGAGATTTTATGCTGAATGAAGTTCTTTCTGAGCCTTTGCCCGGAAAATCTGAATTTGTAGAGATTTGCAATAGCTCTGACCATGTCAAATCTACCTCTGGAGTCATTGCCACAACAGATGCCCAACCACTGCCAAACGATTGGTCAGAATTCACGGAAATAGGTTGGTGGATTCCTCCTCAAGGGATTATTGCATTTGCAGAATGTCCTTCCTGGGTGGACAATACAAGTTCGAATTCAATAATTATTCAGGCTGATTTACCCTCACTTACAAATGGCCGGATTCTGGGCCTAATATCAACACTAACAGGCTTCACAGATGAAGTAGAAATTAACAGTTCAATCGATGGTGTTTCACAGGAACGCTATAGTTTGTCAGAAGATATTTGGGTGAATGCGCCAAATCTTACAGGCGGGAGCTCTCCAGGTATTGTTAATTTCTCTTCCGTGAGTCAACATCAAAACACGATAGAAAACAGTCAGCAACATCCATTGATCATCACGCCAAAAACGATTGATCTTCAGTCAACATCAAATTTCAATTGGGCAATGTTCGAGTGGATCCCCCCAGAAAACACGGGGGTTTGGTTTGTCGAAATAAACATCTACACTTTAAATGGAGAATGGGCAACCACATTAACCGAAGAGGGGGAAGAAGTGGATTCTAAAAAAATATGGGTTTTTGAAGGGGTAAGCATTTCGGGAGGTTCTTTATTTCCTGGAACCTATATCGCAGTATTAAAGGCAATCAACACAGAACCGACAGAAGACTCGCATAAAAACAAAAAAATAATAAGACGCGGACTTATTCAGGTGAA
The DNA here is from genome assembly GCA_905480095.1 of uncultured Flavobacteriales bacterium. GTDB lineage: Bacteria > Bacteroidota > Bacteroidia > Flavobacteriales_D > Sanyastnellaceae > UBA974. Next base: position 10,630 of record CAJQPF010000013.1, on the reverse strand, counting down.
TTGATGGAAATTGCAACATATGTATGAAGGCATCGAAATAAATCAATTAGACACCCCCTTGCATGTCTTATTCTCACTTTCACTTGTCATCGGAATTTTACTCATTTGGCTAAGACACGGTTTTCCTCGAGAATGGCGTCTCGCAGGTTGGGCATTGACTGATGTACGGAGGATTTGGCAAAGAAGTGCGGATGAAGCACCCAGAACTGGGGGCGTCATTATTGCACATCTGCTAGGCATCATTGCTGTGACGACAATTTTATTGGGGTGTGTTACAGCTTTGGAGATCAATGTGCCTGCCTATAAAACCTTGGCGTTGGGAAGTGCCATAGGCACCGTCACTTTGTCATATCGGTTATTCACCCAATGGATTCTAGGTTTTTTTTCCAGGACCCATTTAATATCCAAAGACCAAATCGATATAGATCGTCACTTGAGAACCTGGATGGCGGCAACCGTTGGCGCACTTGCTATCGTCTTTTCTTTGTTGCCACAATTGCTAATGCTTCTAGGTTCCGAAGTGTTATTACTCACCTGGGGAGGCTGGACTGTGGTTCGCTTTTGGAGGGTGTTTCAGACATCAAAACGGCGATTATCTCATTTTTGGTGGAGAATTGTCTATCTTTGCGCCCTCGAAATCCTACCGGTATTCTTCATTATTCAATTTATAATGAACATACTATAAGGAGATTGAACAACTCACACGCAATGAAAAAGAAGATAAAGACTATTCTTATCTCTCAGCCAAAACCGATTACGGAAAAGAGTCCGTATTTCGATTTAGCCAAAAACATGAAAGTGACTGTTGATTTCCGTCCTTTTATCCATGTTGAGTCGATAGAAGTAAAAGAATTTAGAAAACAACGTTTAGATCTATCTGAATACACCGGGATTATCTTAACATCTCGTATGGCGGTCGATCATTTCTTCAGAATGGCGGAAGAGACAAGATATGAGGTGCCCACTTCGTTAAAGTACTTTTGCATTAGTGAAAGCACCGCTTATTATTTACAGAAGTACGTTGTCTATCGCAAAAGAAAAATCTTTCATGGTCAAGTTCGTTTTTCTGAACTCACGACAATACTGAAAAAGCATAAGAAAGAAAAGTTTCTCCTGCCATGTTCTGACCTGCTGAAAGCATCAATACCTGATGCACTTGATGATTTAGGGGTGGATTACAGCAAAGCGTGTATGTACAGAACGGTTTGTTCTGATTTGAGCGATTTAACAGATGTTAAATATGATTTGCTTGTCTTCTTCAGCCCTAGCGGAATAGAGTCATTGCTCAAGAACTTCCCTGAATTCGAGCAAGGCGAAACAAAAATCGCTACTTTCGGACCTACAACCTCAAAGGCAGCTGAGAATGCTGGGCTTAGAATTGACATTAATGCACCGACTGCAAAAGCGCCATCGATGACAATGGCCATTGAACAGTATATGAAAGGCAAGTCCTAAGGTTATCTTGTGCCCAAATGCGGCAGTCTAGAAATACATTTGGAAAAAACGAACGTTTAAAAAGCGTGATTGTTTTAGATCGCGCATTCGCCGAAGGTGCGAAACTCAAGGCAAGGTCGATTTTGGTTCGGTATACAAACAGCTCTTTTGACGCGCCATGTCCATATCAAGTCGCAACTACAGTAAGCAAACGACGATTTAAACGTGCGGTTGATCGAAATCGAATTAAACGCCTTCTCCGAGAAGCTTGGCGGTTAGAAAAACACCGACTTTTGGTGGGTTGGTCTGTTGGAGATCCACAAAGAGCGTTGGTTTTTATCTATATCGGCAGAGAAATTCCGACCTTCGAAGCATGTCAGCACAACATTAGAAAGATTATCGACGTATTGATCGAAAATCCTATTGAAAAGTCATAACTATGAATAAATTCCGAAAGAGCACCTTAATCGCTTTTGCCATTATAGGTGCGGCAATGATTTCTTTACGCCTTCCTATTAAAGAAGATTATTTTGAAATGTCTAAGCAATTAGAGATTTTAAACTCGGCCTTTCGTGAATTGAATATCTTTTATGTCGATCCATTATCTCCGGGCGATTTAATGCAAACAGGTATCGATGCAATGTTGCTCTCTCTCGATCCCTATACACGATATTATCCAGAATCTAAAATGGAGGATGTCCGGTTCATGTCTACAGGAGAATATGGCGGGGTCGGCTTGGCATTAGATGAGCGTTGGGATGGCACATTCTACATAGTGGATATCAAGGAAAACTCTCCTGCTGAAAAAGGAGGGTTGCGACTTGGAGATAATTTGATGGAGATTGAAGGCCAAACAATCTCACACCTTGACATGCGTAAAATCGGAGAGCTGATTAAAGGCACCTCTGGAACAGATATTCTGTTAGGCATTCAGCGCTCTGGGGAGTTAGATATTCGCGAGGTCACACTTACGCGTGAAAAGATTAAAACCCCTGACGTTCCATATTATGGCATGATCAGTGATTCCACAGGCTACCTTATTCTAAGTAAGTTTACGCGAACTGCAACAATCGAAGTGCGAAAGGCGCTCATACAGCTCACTGATTCAATGGGGGCAAAACAAATCGTCTTTGATCTTCGTGGCAATGGAGGTGGATTGTTACGTGAGGCAGTAAGCATTGTGAATTTATTTGTACCAAAGGGGCAAGAAGTCGTATCGATGAAGGGCAAAACGCCTGAATGGAACAACAATTACAGTACCCAAAGCAAAGCCTTACTTCCCAACATCCCACTGGCCATCCTCATCGACAATAAAAGCGCATCAGCTTCAGAAATTGTTGCAGGGACTTTGCAAGATTTAGACCGAGCGTTGATTGTGGGTCAAGAAAGTTTTGGAAAAGGTCTTGTTCAGCAAACCAAAAAGTTGGCCTATGGATCGCGTATTAAAATTACTGTCGCCAAATACTATACAGCGAGTGGAAGATGCGTCCAAAGACTCCACTATGGTGATCGTGATGATTTAGGAGATGCGACCATTCAGGCAGACTCGACACTTCAAACATTTTACACAAAAAATGGTCGTCCCGTCATCGAGGGACGGGGTGTGATTCCAGAGATAGAAATAAATGTCAAAAATTCAAATTACGTCTTGTCGGGAATCTTGGAAAGCGGTGTTTTATTTGATTTCGCTGTCAACGATATCAACTCAGGTGAAGCGTATTATTTAGATCCGGAATCTTATGAAATCAGTGGGACACAGTGGGACGCTTTCAAGCAATTTATGAATGATGAATTCGCTTCGGAATTACTTGAAACAACTGGTCGAGACTTTCCATACGAACCTAAAACCAAACTGGTCGTCGAATTGCTTGAGGAAGCTATGGAAGAAGATGGGACTCTCGCATCTCATGCTGATTTGATCACCCGTTTAAACAACGTGTCCAAACCAAACCTTAACGAGGATCTAAATAAGTACGAAATAGAAATTCGAGAAGCCCTGACCGAAGAACTTATTTACCATACAGCAAACACATCGGGCGTATTCCGTCACTTGCTCCCCAATGACAACGTTGCCAAAGCAGCCGTTTCAAAACTAGAAAGTGGCGAGTATCTCGAAATCCTTGGATATTAAATGGGGTCAAAAGCTGATTCAATAAGCGAAAAAATCCTGGCTGTAGGATTGCTAATGACGTTGGCATCACTTCCTTGGTCACCCTTCGGGACGAGTTTCGGAACAGGACTCATTGCTCTCGCGTGGCTCGTTGCCGCTTTCAATCGCGCCTTAATTACACCTACAAACAAGCTGCTCACCGGGGCCATGACAGGTCTTTATGGGTGGCATGTCTTGGGGCTCCTTTGGACGGAAAACATCAACGAAGGGCTCATGACATTGCAAATCAAGCTGCCCATTTTAATTGTAACCACTGCGCTCATGACGATTCGTTGGAATCCAAACAAATGGCTCCCCCGAATTCTGCCTGTGTTTGTCTTTTCTGTTTCAGCGTCTGCCATCGCAGGCCTGGTTTTGGGATGGTGGAATATATCTGCTGGTCATACCCTTCATTCAAGTGAATGGTCCCCGTTCATTTCGCATATCAGAATGGGGATCCTGCTCGCTTTAGGATGGGGTGGGATTCTCATGTATAGTATTAAAAATAAGCGCCTTATCGCACCTGCTTTCTTATACGCTGTCATCGCTTTGCTTTACATATGGCAAACCCAATCTGTGACTGGGTCTCTCATGTTCGTGCTTGCGACGTTTTTCGGAATGATGCAGAATTGGATGAAGCACGCGTTAAGATTAGTCATTCTTGTGGGTGGAACCATTTCGTTATTAGGAATCATTCTTATCGTGCAAACCTTACGCCCATCGCCACAACCCTCTCAGCTCCCCACCCACACTGAATGGGGTGCGCCCTATACCCACCATCAAGACAGATTTCTTGATGAAAATGGAAATAAAGTTTGGAATTATCTGGCCTGGGATGAAGCGCGGATAGCATGGAATAAAAGGAGTCACTTGTCTTTTGACGGGGTAGATAATATGGGGTATTCCCTCAAAATCACGCTCACCCGTTACCTTACTTCGTTAAATCTCCCCAAAGATGGTCTCGCAATTCAAGGATTAAGCGAGGAGGATATTCGTGCGATTGAACAAGGAAAGACATCTGCAGTTGAACATTTGAAATCTGGAATGAATCGCCGACTCGATGTCTTGCGATATGAGGTGGGAAACTGGATGGATGGTGGCAACCCGAGTGGGAATTCTGTGACTCAACGTTGGGTTTACCTGAAAACTGGGCTTCATATCGCATTAAATAACGGTATCATTCATTCTCTTATTGGTGTTGGCACTGGTGATCTCCCTGATTCATACCAACAGGCATATATCGAACTTGATTCACCTTTACACCCTCAATTCAGAAAGCGAACACACAATCAATATCTCGCTTGGTGGGTCGCCAGTGGCTTCATTGCCTTAACCTTATGGATCTTCGTTTTAATTGCGTCTTGGAAAAGAGACCGTGAATGGTTGTCATTGGGGAGGTTAGCCTGGTGGATGGTCGTTGTGTCTTGTTTTGCTGAAGACACGCTCGAAACGCAAGCAGGAGTGACTTTTGCAGTATTTGCTTTGGTCCTTTTCTCGATGAACAACTCAAAAGAAGAATAACCGTTTCCTGTCATTGTCTTCAGAAAAACGGTGTTGTTTTTACCTCAAAACGTAGATCTTCATTCAACCTGATGTTGAAAAGTTAGGTTTTATTTTTAAGCACACATATACGCTTGCGCCAAATTTAGACAAAATCGTACAGGGGCAAAGGTGGAAAGTCGTTATGAGACAGTCTCCACAGTTCCCGCCATGATTTTCATTAAAATATCGGGCGGCAATTTGTGACTCGTGGTAACTGTGTGTTTTGTGTGGAAAAAGTAGGTTGGTGTATGTCAGGCTACCCGTTAGCTTTGTTAACTATGAATATTCTATTATTAGGTTCGGGTGGGCGCGAACATGCTATGGCATGGAAACTGGCGCAGAGCTCATTACTGTCAGCACTTTACGTCGCACCAGGAAATGCTGGTACAGAAAAAATCGCTACAAATGTGCCTGTCGACCCTATGGATTTTAAAGCGATAGACCGCTTTATCCGCCGGAATGATATCAGCATGCTTGTTATAGGACCTGAAGCGCCGTTAGTGGCGGGAATCGTGGATTATTTCCAAACATCTGACAAGCATAAAAACCTGACAGTCGTAGGGCCTCCGAAAGCGGGTGCGATGCTAGAAGGTTCCAAAGATTTTGCAAAGGCATTCATGTTGAGACATAACATACCTACTGCGGCTTATGCAAGTTTTTCTTCAGGACAGCTTCAAGAGGCAATTGCTTACCTTGACAAAAGAAAGCCACCATATGTCATCAAAGCGGATGGTTTGGCCGCAGGAAAAGGGGTCATTATCACAGAGAGCATTGAGGAAGCTCAGAAATGTCTTGAGGATATGTTAGAAAAAGCAGCTTTCGGAGAAGCTGGATCTAAAGTAGTGATTGAGCAATTTATGGATGGCATAGAGGTGAGCTCTTTCATAGTAACAGATGGTGAAGCATATCGAATTCTGCCTTCCGCAAAGGATTACAAGAGAGTAAGCGAAGGAGATGTGGGGTTGAACACTGGTGGCATGGGAGCGATAAGCCCTGTCCCTTTTGTAGACGCAGAATTTCATGAAAAAACGCTAAACCAAATCATTATTCCTACGATAAAGGGACTTAAAAAAGACAATATCCCATATCAGGGATTCATTTTTATCGGACTCATGAAAGTGGGGAGCGATCCGTATGTTGTTGAATATAACTGTCGACTTGGGGATCCTGAATCTGAGGTAATATTGCCTTTACTCAAAAGTGATCTTCTTCATTTATTCGACAGTTTGGGTTCAGGGCTTTTAAGTGAATACGACCTACAAATAGAAGACAAGACTGCAGCCACAGTCATGTTAACTTCTGGAGGATATCCTGGCGGTTACAAGAAGGGGGTTCACATTAAAGGTCTTGATACACCCACAAGAGAAAATGAAGGGTTGATTTTTCACGCAGGAACAACAAAGAAAAGAGGGAAAATTGTCTCCGATGGAGGAAGGGTCATCGCATGCACTGGGTTGGGAAATGGTCTCGAACAGGCCTTGGAGCGAAGTTACAAGTTAGCCGAATCAATAGATTTCAGCGAAAAACAGTACAGGAAAGATATCGGTCAAGATGTACTTGTCAAGGTCAGCTAACCCTTAACACGACTGGTTTGATCAAGGGGCTTTGCCCTCAGCTTTTGCTTTTACCACATATCCGTTGAGCACTTTAAGCCAAACGACTAGCGCAACGAGACCGAGAATAATGACGCCTGCATTGAAGGGATCCATTATTGGTTCAAGTAAGTTTTCAATAGTCCAAGAAACGAACTGACCTATTGGGTATATGATATCCTGTGTATTCATTGCGATGTGATTCGATTGCAAATTTAAGTCGCATCTTTTTATAATGGCCTCATTCGCGTAACCTTTTGGATAAAAAGACGTAAAAGAATGCACACCTATCTCTTTTGTTATGCGAATATTTGCACTCACATATCTGTTTTTATCTCTCTTTTGCTTGCCAGCACTGGCTCAAACGACGAATGACTTTAGTCAACCACAATCAACTATCTCTTCTGAACAATCTGCAGAATTACAAGTTGCCCTTCAAGCATTTAATTTAAGGGCTGAAAACATGCCCACTGTTTTTGAGGCTGCACATCTTGATTCACGACAAGCTATCATAAATAGTGTCAATTCAGGGAGCTGGAATGAACCGACAACCTGGAGTTGCTTGTGTGTCCCTGAATCTTATGACGATGTTGCGATTCAGGAAAATCATATGGTCAGCATAAACGGCAATACCGAAATTAACAATCTATCCATACAAGAGGGAGGTGTTCTAAGCTTAGAGGGTCCCGTTGAAAGTACTGTAACAATTCATGGTGATTGGTCGTCTGCTGGTTTTGTTAAAGCTGGAAGCATGCGTGTTGCTTTTTCAAATACGACAGCCCAAACTTTTACAGGTGCCGCGGAATGTTACGATTTAGAGATTACAAGTGAAAACGTCATTCATATTGAGGGTTCGCTAAGAGTGAGGCATCACCTTCAATTCACAACGGGTGTTCTTGATGCAACGAATGGAGAACTTCGTTTGGGCAACAATGACTTTGGTCCCGCATCTGTTATTGTGGAATCCGGCGCAAATTATATCGGAGAGGTTATTCGTGAATTCGAAATCAGTTGTGAAACTGATGCGGTTCACCGCATTGGGTTTGGATTACAAGGAGTCACAGTATCTGAATTAATCGGCGATTTTCCGACGTCTGGATTTGTGGGGTCAGACAATCCAAATGCCACCATGTCGAACATTCGCTCATGGAACGAGGCAACCTTCCAAATGGATCAAATTCAATCTGTTGACGATATTTTAGAGCCAGGAGTCGGATACGAAATCGCGACTCCTGCTGGAACATATAATGTTGACTTCAAAGGGAGTATCCAGGATTTTGAGATGTCTTTGCCTGTCTTTAAGTCAAATCCCATTGCGTTTAATCTGATTTCTAACCCCACACAAGCTTACATAGACTTGGCGTTGTTATTCGAAAACATGACAGGGCTCGAAAAAAGCGTAAATATTTACAACAACGAAACAAAAAACTACGACACGTATGCTTCAGGGTTTGGTGTCAACGGACAAACGCAATATCTCGCTCCAGGAAAATCATTCTGGATTCGTGCAACAGATACGCCACTGGCACAAATTAATGAAAGCATGCATGCGAGTGGAGGGAAGGCTGAGTCTGATGGACACACTATGAATTCTGAGTTTACGTACATGAGATGGGTGTTAGAAAGTGGCAATGAATCTGATGAAATTGTTATTGCAATTGATGATGCTTCAACAATCTTGTTTGATTCTGAACTTGACGCAAACAATTGGAAGGGAAATCACAAATGTGATATCATGTCTGCACCATCAGATCACAATGTCGGAAGTTCTTTTTATAGCATTCATGTTTTACCATCGATCGCAGGTGAGCAAAATGCCACTGTAGGCATTGGTGTTTCAACTCAAGTTGCAGCCCAAACCACAAAGAATTTTACGTTAAAACTCGTAGATTATAATTTGGGAGATTATTGTGCCTGGATTGCATCCTCAGACGAGAGTAATGGTTATCCGCTTTCAGAAGGGTTGGCGTTTGGGTTTTCTATCGAGGGTGGAGAAACATCTTTGGGCTCAATCACGAATGATATAAGATGGGACATTCACATCTCAGCGCCTTCTAAAATCGAAACTGTAAGCCCTGGGTGTAACGGTGAAGGTGAGACTTCAATCGCTTTGTTAGGTACCGGATCTGGCCCTTGGGACTATGCATTAAACGATGCCGAAGGGAACCTCATAAGCACGCTTACAGGAATGAATGAAGCGGGTGTCTTTGAAGATCTTAACTCAGGGGAATACACTGGGTTGATTAGCAATCAAGGGGAATACAGTTGTGGAGTGAATACGCATTCAGCAAACGTTGTGGGTGTTGAAGATATGGTTCTAGAAATTCAATCCACCATTTATTGTGAAGACGCGCTTGATGCCGAAGCTACCGTAAAAGTTTTAGGAGGTGATTCCCCTTTTGAATATACTTGGAGCAATGGTGAGACAACGCACGTTGCAACGAGTTTACAAGATGGGCACTACGATGTGATTGTAACAGATGCATTTGGATGTTTGGATTCAATCGGAATCGATGTTGTTTCAGCACCGAGCATAGATCTTACAGTTGTGTCTCCAGGATGTGAAGGTGATGGGGTAACTTCAATCGCAGTAAATGGCAATGGTGAAGCGCCTTGGACATTCACGTATTACAACGAAACAGGTGAAGAAATTGCCTCTTTTGAAGATGGCACTGGCCAGGCAATATTAACGAATCTACCCTCGGGTACGTATACCGTGGTCGCAACAGATGGTGGCCACTGGGGGTGTCCTGATAGAGAAGAGTCAGCTGAAGTCATTCAGCCTGCTCAGTTGGATTTGGGCCTTGATATCGGTCACATCGGATGCGATGGTGTTTCTGACGGATCGATCGAATTTAATGTCTCGGGAGGAATCGCACCTTATGGATATATGTGGTCTACAGGAGAGGTGACTGAATCAATTTCTAATTTAGAGGCTGGCGACTACACTGCCATCGCAATTGATTCCTTCGGTTGTGCTGACACAATGACTGTAGAAGTCATCGCTGCCCCGCAAGTCACAGCTAACTTTCAAGCCCCTATCCTCCCACTTACGTCAGGCGATGGGTCGGGTTATACTTTGGGATTCACTAATCAATCTGAAGGCGCAACTGGATACAGTTGGTTTTTCGGAGATGAGTCTGAACCGAGTTTTAACATTCATGCCGTTCACACCTATACAGAGGCGGGAACATATGACGTATTCTTAAATGCTTGGAATAATTATTGTTCTCACACCATTCGTAAAGTAATTACGATTCAAAGTGAGGATGTCGTAAGCGACGATAGCGATACGAATGATCCTCCAGTAGAAGGGTTTGGAAGAACTCTAGAAGTCGAATTGTCGCCTCTTTTTGAGATCGAGAATCCTATTTCTACTGCAAACGGGTGGAAAATAAATCTTGGCTTGGGATTTGAAAGATGTGAAGCACGCGCATATGATTTGAGTGGTCGGAGTGTAACCCCTGTATTTATGCCCGAAATAGACGGAACCATTTGGATGGAATCCGATGTTTGGCCCACGATGATACTGATACGATTGACAGACCCAGAAAGCGGAGCAGTACGTACATGGAAAATGGTAAAATAAAGCGGGTTGGAAGATAGATAATCCCCTTATTTTGACGAACTTCGCACTATGAGAATAGGCGTCGTTACTTTCCCCGGATCAAATTGTAATATGGACATCGTCCATGCCTTAAAAGACAGCCTCGGATATGAGGCCGTTGAGCTTTGGCATAAAGATTCAGACCTTCAAAATGTTGATGCAGTCGTCCTTCCTGGAGGATTCAGTTATGGCGACTACTTGAGAAGTGGTGCTATTGCACGATTTTCACCCATCATGGAAGAGGTTGTGAAATTTGCTGGCAAAGGAGGTAAAGTGCTTGGTATTTGAAATCCGTTACAAATACCA
>CAJQPF010000012.1 GCA_905480095.1 uncultured Flavobacteriales bacterium | reverse complement strand
CTAGAGTCAACGCCACGCTGGCAGATCTCGGAAACGTGAGTGTTGCAGCAAATATGTCTACGCCCGGATGGGGAGGTCTTGAGCAAAGGGTTCAAGAACGTTCAAGAGAAACAATACGTGGAATTGACGCAAACGGTACGATTCAACTCGGGAAACTTCTCCCTCAAAATCTTGGGGTATCTCTTCCGATGTATCTCGGATATTCAGAGCAAGTGAGCACACCTCAATTCGACCCTCTATCTCCTGACATTGAGCTTGAAGATCTTGAATTGTCTCCAGAACGCGTGAATAAAACCCAAGAAGTTAACCGTCTGAGAAGCATCAACTTTGCAAGCATTAAAATTAGCCCTCAATTCGGATCTGGTGGTGGTGGTTCTCGTGATCGCAACAACCGAAACACAAGCGATTCGAGATCGAAGGATGACGTGACATCTGACCGTGAGTCCATGGGTGGTGCTGCAGCGATGATGAATGGCAGGGGAGGAGGTCGTTCCGGTGGCGGTGGTTCAGAATCCTCAGGGCTGTTTTCATTTCTTAAAATAAGCAATTTTACTGGGAACTATAGTTTTAACGAGTTGTATCGCAGAGATATAAACACCAAATTTCGTTTGAATAGAGAGCACAGGGGAGGTTTGGCTTACAATTGGCAGAACAGACCCAAGCAGCACAAACCATTCTCAAATATTAAGTTTATTAGAGAAAGCGAACTGCTCAAATGGCTGAAGGACTTTAACTTTTACTTGCTCCCGAAACAAGTGTCATTAAACACCCAAATGGAGCGGTTATATGAGACCAGTGAAGTGAGAAACAATACGGCTGATTTACTTGGCGTAGAAACAAATCTGTTGATTCAGACACAGGTTCTCAAATCTTGGAACTGGAACAGGAATTATTCAGTGAAATACGACATGACTCAAGCCCTTAAGTTCGATTATACAGGACAAGCAAGTGCGCTTGTGGGCGAACCTGCAGGCGTTATTCCTGTTGAAGGCGATGCAGATTACGATTTCTACGTGGACACTGTAAGAACAAATTTATTGGGCGCAGGAGAAGTGACGACCTACAATCACAATGTCAATGGTTCGTATAAGTTGCCATTTGATAAGATTCCCCTGATGGATTTTGTAACGGGTGACTTGAGGTACCAAAGCTCCTTCCGTTGGGACAGGGCTCCTTTTGCTCAGGATACATTAGGCGCAACGATTCAAAACTCACGTAACCTGAGTTTGAATGGACAAGCAAACTTCCTGAAATTTTACAACCGGGTCCCCTACCTCAAAGAAATTAACAACAAACGCCCCAAACGTCCCACCGACAGAGATGTGAGCAATGAGCGGAGAGATGGATTTGGTGAGGTGAAAGAAGAAGATGAAAAAAAGAAACTGGACATCAATCCGATAGAGCATATCCTTCGGTTTGCGATGGGGATTCAAAGCATCAGTGGCACATTTTCTCGCAATGAGGGTATTTTGCTTCCAGGTTATGGACAAACGAGTCAATGGGCTGGTTTTGATGAAAATTTCGAGGCGCCTGGATTGCTCTTCTTGGTGGGACATCAAAACACGGATCTTTTGGGGGACAGGAATGCTGACTTTGCGATGAATGCCGCTGAACAGGGTTGGTTGGTGCAACAACCATACTTAAATCAGGCCTATACAGAGTCTTTCACGGAGAACTTTAATGTTCGAATGAATATCGAACCGATCAAACATTTTAAGATTGAACTCACAGCCAACAGAAGTACATCTCGCAACCACCAGAGTTTCTTCCGTTACGATGAAGATTCTGATGACTGGGTATATGAGTCACCTAATGAGACAGGAAATTTTACGGCAACTGTAATGTCATGGCCTACGGCGTTTATGGATGATGATGAAGAATATAACTCTGACATTTGGGATGCTTTGTTGCTTAACAGATTAACGATTTCATCTCGCCTCAATGCTGAAACATTCAATGTAGATGAAGCGAATCCAACAGGATATTATCAAGGATGGGGACCGACATCACAGGATGTTGCAATACCTGCATTTTTAAGTGCTTATTTAGGTTTGGACCCGAATACAATAGCGCTTGATGTCATGAAAGCACCTGTTGCACCCAATTGGAGAGTGACTTACGATGGTTTAACAAAAATACCTTCTCTCAAGAAAACCTTTAAAAGATTTAATTTATCGCATACTTACCGCTCCACGATGAGTACGTCGTACACGACAAACCTCCAGTATACCGAAGATGATAATGGACTTCCTACCGCTGTTGACAATGGGGATTACTCGAATTATATTTCCGAACGTCAGTACAATACGGTCAGTATCACGGAGCAACTTTCACCGTTAATAGGTCTGGATATGACGATTAAAACTGCGTCAGACAATGAGCCACAAGTCAAGGTCGAAATCACGCGAGATCGAAACGTGAGTTTTGGACTTGCAAATTATCAGATTACAGAAACGAAGAGCAAAGGAATTGTGATTGGCGTAGGTTACAAGTTTGCCGATGTTCGCAATCCATTTTTGAAGACCTATGGTAAGCTGCCCATAAAGATGTTTAAAGAAACTGACTTCTTAATTCGTTGTGACATTAATATACGAGATAACAGTACTGTGATACGCAAGATGGTAGAGCGTCAAAACCAAGTGACCGCAGGTCAAACGCTTGTTTCAATTAAAATTTCTGGAGATCTTGAGATTAGCGACAAAGTCACGCTTCGTGCTTTCTACGACCAACAGATTACAAAGGCGAAGATATCGACCTCATTTAATACATCGAATATAAATTCAGGTATTGCGATTCGTTTCAACCTGACACAATAGACTATTTTTGCACGAATAAAATTTCTTTGCGATGAATGTTCCTTCTGATTTATACTACACTGCAGACCACGAATGGGTGAGAATAGATGGCGATATTGCAACCATAGGTGTGACTGATTATGCCCAAGGAGAGTTGGGTGATATCGTGTTTGTTGAAGTAGAAACAGAAGGAGAAACACTTGAAGCTGAAGAAGTATTTGGCACCATAGAAGCGGTAAAGACCGTCAGTGATCTCATTTTACCGATCACAGGTGAAATCATCGAATTGAATGACGGACTCAATGATGATCCATCATTAATAAACAACGATCCCTATGGTGCAGGCTGGATTATTAAGGTACACGTTTCAAATCCATCTGACGTAGAAGGTTTAATGGACGCGGCTGCTTATAAAGCGTCTATTGGGTAAATGTTAGATTAGATTTCATTTAGGTGTCCATCCAAGATTCAATAAAAGTCTACAGAACCCTCGCTTCACCATGTGTGTTGGCGGTGTTGATTGTCATCATGCATCTTGTTCCTGTATCAGACGTTGATCCGTCTTCGTGGTTGTCAAAATTTCATTTTGACAAAATAGTTCATGGTTGTGCGTTCGCACTTTTATCGCTTTCTATGTCGGTCGCTTTTACGAAACTGCACCTTTTCCCATATAAAATCCCTGTTTTAATGCTGATTATCTTGGTCAGTTGTACGGGTTTTGGCACAATACTTGAGATAATACAGGGAGAATTGATTGTTGGAAGAACAGCTGATTTCCTTGATATAGTTGCAGATTGCGTGGGTTCTGCCCTCGCGTTTGTCGTTTTTCGCGGAGTGTATGGTGTTTTTCCGGGTCAAATCCCCTCCGATGTATTAATTTCGAATTCTAGAATGTCATCACATGATCAGTAGAAAAACCACTCAAGCAGACATAGAAAACAAACGCTCCACTTTGAGAGCGTTGGGATTTATAGCTTCTTTGTCACTCGTACTCATTGCGCTTTCTTGGACCAGTTACGACGTGATTACGAGACAAGCTTTGAATTACGAAGCAGACCTTCTTGAAGATGAGGAGATTCCAATTAACATTGTTACCCCTCCGCCTCCGCCTCCGCCCCCTCAACAAACAACTGTGATTGAGATTGTGGATGACGAAGAAGAAATTGAAATTGAACTTGAGATTGAAGACATCGAATTAGATGAGGATACTGAGATCGAAATTATTGAAGAGGACGATGACGTCGATGATGACACCCCTTTTATGATTGTAGAGAACATGCCTGCCCTTGCTCAATGTAAAACGATGAGGGGAGATGAGCGTCATCAATGCACTCAAATGGAGATCATCAAGTATGTGTCCAAAAACACCAAATACCCACCCATTGCAAAGGATGCAGGGATTCAAGGAACCGTATTTGTTTACTTTGTGGTCGGAAAAGATGGGAAAGTAAAGGACGTTAAGGTGTTACGTGAAGTAGATTCTCGTTTAGACAAGGAAGCGAAGCGGGTTGTTGAATCGTTGCCACGGTTCGACCCAGGTTCGCAACGTGGTAAGAATGTGAGTGTGCAATACACGATTCCTGTCAAGTTTATTATTAGATAATCAGGTTTCTAGATTGCTTCTTGGGTGACTAGAAAATTCGAATCGCCTCAAAGTAACCATCGAGTGCAAGAAGAAGATATAATGCGAAGAGGACTGAGCCCAGCTTGAGTCCTCTTTTTGCGTATAGATAGATCGATACAGTATCAATCACGATCCAATATATCCAGTTTTCATGCACCAAATTGATCATCAACCATGTCGCCACGAGACTGAATACCGTGGTCAAAGCATCGAGGTATGGCATTGCGGCATCTGTAGATTGTTTTAAAAATAGACCCAACAACACCGTGCCCAAAGTAGCCATTGAGAGCCACATAGCATGTGTGTATAGGCTGATTTGATCAGCAGCTGTTCCGCCTTCAGAGACCAAGTTGTAACCGTAGACAGCCATCCCTATATAGAAAAACTGCAGCGCACTTTCTGCATATATTTTCCGCGTCCAACACAGGAAAGCAAATAGCCCAGCGCCTAATCCAGCAAAGATGTATCCTTCAGGAAGCTCCCCCTTTAAATACATCCAAGTATACGCAAGTGAAAAGACGACTGCGAGTGCTTCTAAAAGTTTGGTTTGTATGGAGCTAAACATCAAATCGAGAACGTATTACTTCTTCAATAAAATCCACTCTTTGTGCCGTAGGTAGTATCGGAACGAACACATATGGAAGCCCTCTTTTTTCCAGTTTCTCCCGAAACCGGACATTGACTTCAACTCTCTTATTGTAATCGGGAAGCAGTCTAATCGGATCAGGCTCCCATTCTTTCACGGTTGCACATAACAGATATAAATCAACCTCTGAATCTGAAGTAGATTGAGTGTTATCCGCTGATACTTCTTTTCCGAACGCGAGTTCTGACCAAACATCTAGCGCAATTAATCCAGTATCGCAAAAGATTCCCTTTGCATGTGTATGGGACAGGAGCTTTGCCACTTCATTTTCATTGAGCTTGTGCAATTCCTGCAAGGTTTTAAATGTTTCCTCTCCATGCAATACCTCCGCGTTTTCCCGGCAGAGTTCTAAGATATAGGGCCAGTTAAATCTTTCGGAAAGTGGCTTGATTAAGGTTGACTTCCCAGAATTTTCTACACCAGTGAGAACAATCCTAAGTGGCTTACGCTTGATGTTTAATGCTTTGTCCGGGCTACTCATCGAACAAGCAGTTGCATGGTTCAGAAAGTTCCAATGTGACATCAGGAAGAAGCTCACGCAACCAGGTTTGTTCCAGGTATGTCATGTCATTATGCAGAAGATCTAAGGTCTGTAGGTTTTGAATGTTACTCAGAGAAGCGGGAAAGTTCCTGATGAGGTTAGACCAAAGTCCAAGCCATTCAAGATCCCCCAAATGATCAATATCGATGGGTATATCCGGGATTAAATTATCGCCTAAATAGACGAGCCTTAAGTTTTCTAGTGCCAAAATGGCCAATGGGAATTCATCAAGTTTATTGCGTTCAGCAGAGAACAGTTCCAATTTAGAGAGTTCGGAGATCCAAGCGGGTATTGCAACGATTCGGTTTTTATCGAGACGAAGTTCCACGAGGTCTTTGTAAGCCTTAATTTCTTCAGGAACCGTCTTTAATTTTTGTTTTGTTAAGTCAAGCCGAGTGATTTGGAATCCATGTGCTGATGCTATTTGTGCCTCTTCTATAGATTCATATATGGGGGCTGGCATTTGTGGAAAGCAAATGGCAATATTGAATAACCAGAACATTACCCCAAGGAAGAAAGTACGCTTCATTGTTGGGGAG
Organism: uncultured Flavobacteriales bacterium; assembly: GCA_905480095.1. Lineage (GTDB taxonomy): Bacteria > Bacteroidota > Bacteroidia > Flavobacteriales_D > Sanyastnellaceae > UBA974. The sequence continues at coordinate 17,969 of CAJQPF010000012.1, read as the reverse complement.
GTTTCATGTTTGCAAGGATTGACAGCGTTTTTAGTTTGTCTTGATCAAGCGCGGCTTTTAATTCAGGATGTCCCGAAAACCTCCTTTCTTCACGAAGTCGGTCTACAAATTGTACGTCAATACGTTTCCCATAGCAATCACCTTCAAACCCTATGATATGTAATTCGATCGTATCCTCTGATGCGTTCATTGTTGGACGATTTCCAATATTTAACATACCCGGCATCCAATCTCCATCTTCAATTTTTGCCCAAACAACATATGCGCCATTGGCAGGCACAATTTTTAATTCATCTTTTAATTGAAGATTCGCGGTTGGAAACCCCAGTGTTCTTCCAATTTGATCCCCTTTTACAACGCGTCCTGACATTGGAAAAAGGTGGGAAAGCAATGTGCCTGCATAGCCCACTTCACCCTCATAGATGGCCTTTCTAATTTTCGTTGAGCTTACTCTCACGTTACTGACCTTTTCAGCATCTAAGGCAGTGACGCCAAACCCGAACATCACCCCCATTTCTTTTAAATCATCAAATGACCCTTCTCGATTCCTGCCAAATCGATGGTCATCCCCGATCACGACTTCGGCAGGCCTAATCCCCTCCACCAAAAGTCCCCGCACATATTCTAACGGTGTTAATCTTGCCAAATCTTTGTCAAATCTCGCCATGATTAAATGATCAAGGCCAGTATTCCCTAAAAGTTTTATTTTTTCGTCCTGTGAATTTAATAATTTTAATTTGTGGTTGTGCGGATGAAGAACAACTCTGGGGTGTGGATGAAAAGTTAACAGTGCTGTTTCACCTCCTATTTCATTCGCTTTTTGTTCCAAAATTCGAATAACAGCCCTGTGTCCGGCGTGTACACCATCGAAAGTCCCAATCGTTAAAACGATGGGTTTTTCTGTTTTAATCCCGTCTGTGAGGTGGTATACTTTCAAGGTTGTAAAGTTATGCTTAAAGTTATGTTCTTCTATGCTTGAAATCGACTTCACGTGTTGTATTTTTGCACTCGATTACACAAGCCAGACACAAAACTATGTCAACACAACAAGGAGTCGTATCACAGGTTATCGGACCAGTCGTAGACGTTCGCTTTCCAGAAGGAGTTCAATTGCCAAACATACTTGACGCCCTTGTGGTTGAAGGTGACGGCATCAAAGTGATTTTAGAAACCCAAAAGCACATCGGTGAAGATACCATTAGAGCTATTTCTATGGACGCTACCGAAGGGCTAAGCCGAGGGATGAAGGTTACTGCAAAAGGGAGTGGAATTCAAATGCCAGTTGGGGATGACATTAAAGGAAGACTCTTCAACGTTGTTGGAGATGCCATTGATGGAATCGGAGAGGTCAGCAAAGACGGCGGACGTAACATCCACCAGCCTGCACCGAAGTTCGAAGATCTTTCTACTTCAACAGAAGTTTTGTTAACGGGAATTAAAGTCATTGATCTTATTGACCCCTATTCAAAGGGTGGTAAAATTGGTTTGTTTGGCGGAGCGGGTGTAGGTAAGACAGTACTTATCATGGAGCTGATTAACAACATCGCTAAAGGATACGAGGGGATCTCAGTTTTTGCAGGTGTAGGTGAACGTACACGTGAAGGAAATGACCTGCTTCGTGAGATGATTGAGTCTGGTGTCATTAAGTACGGAGAGGAATTCGTTGAAAGCATGGAAGCTGGAGGCTGGGACCTTTCCAAAGTAGACAAGGAAGAACTTAAGGATTCACAAGCGACACTTGTATTTGGACAAATGAATGAGCCTCCTGGAGCGCGTGCTCGCGTTGCGCTTTCAGGTCTAACTGTTGCTGAATATTTCCGTGATGGTGATGAAGAATCTGGAGGACGTGACATTCTATTCTTTATTGACAATATTTTCCGCTTTACTCAAGCAGGATCCGAAGTTTCGGCGCTTTTAGGTCGTATGCCATCGGCTGTTGGTTACCAACCAACTCTTGCTACAGAGATGGGTGTGATGCAAGAGAGAATCACCTCAACAAAGAGGGGGTCGATTACATCTGTTCAAGCTGTTTATGTACCTGCAGATGATTTGACTGACCCTGCGCCAGCAACAACATTTGCTCACCTCGATGCAACGACCGTTCTTTCACGTAAGATTGCATCCCTTGGTATTTATCCAGCGGTGGATCCACTCGATTCTACATCTCGAATTCTCAATCCAGAAACAGTGGGGCAAGAACACTACGATTGTGCAGAGAATGTAAAGAAGATACTTCAACGCTATAAAGAACTTCAAGACATTATTGCAATTCTAGGAATGGATGAGCTTTCGGAGGAGGACAAGCAAGCGGTAAACCGTGCGCGTCGTATCAGCCGTTTCCTTTCTCAACCATTCCATGTTGCAACCCAATTTACTGGAATTGAAGGCGTTCTTGTTCCTCTCGAGGACACCATTAAGGGATTCAATATGATTCTAAATGGTGAACTAGATCACTACCCAGAGGCCGCATTTAACCTTAAAGGAACCATTGAGGATGTGATTGCTGCAGGAGAGAAAATGCTCGCAGAAACTGCATAAGATGACTGTAGATATACTTACACCGGACAAGCATCTTTTTAATGGAGAAGCCAGTTATGTGGGGCTTCCAGGGATCAGTGGCAGTCTTGGGATTTTGAGCAATCACGCTCCCTTAGTGACGACACTTGCATCAGGTGAAATTACTGTGAAGACTGACAAGGAGGAATTGTCTTTTAATGTGAAAGGCGGTACGGTTGAAGTACTCAAAAATCACGTGACAATCCTCGCCCAGTAGGACTCTAATTTTTCAGGCTAGGGGTGATGATAAGGCTCTCCTTTAAGAATAGTATGTGCCCTGTAAATCTGTTCAACGGCAAATATTCGGATGAGTTGGTGCGGGAATGTTAATGGTCCCAATGCCCATTTTTCGTTTGCTTTGCGCTGGATTGAAGGATCAAATCCATAGGGTCCGCCGATTAAAAATGCAATATGTTTGAGCCCTCTGACTTGTAATTTCTCAAGGTGTTTGGCAAAAGCCATGGACCCATATACTTTTCCATGTTCATCGAGAAGGATTAAATAATCTACGCCTTCTAATGCTTTTTCTTGAAGAATGGCTTCCTCCTTCATGACTCTTTTTGAATCAGCCTTCGCGAATTTACTTTTGAGGTTTGCGGTCTCAATAAAGGAAAAACGGCCATATCGTACCATCCTTTTGGCATATTCTTCTATCCCAGTCTTAATCCAAACCGCATTTGTCTTGCCCGTTGCTATAATTGATATCTGCACGCCGTGAAGTTAAGGTTTGTAGGGTATTATCTTCGCACCATGCTGAATGATGATATGAAGAGTTTTATTACCTATTCTCTCAAAGAGGATTTAGGATCTGGAGACGTGACTTCTGAATCGAGTGTTCCTGAGGATTTGGTGGAGAAAGGATACATTCTTGCAAAAGAGGCAGGCGTTATTGCCGGGATTGAAGTGGCCAAGGAGGTGTTTTACCAAATTGATTCTAACCTGACATTTAAAACATTCATAAAAGATGGCACACGGGTCAAGCCAGGAGATGTAGTGATCGCGTTGCACGGTTCAGCAAGAAGCATTCTCTCTGGAGAACGTTTGGCCTTAAATTTTATGCAACGCATGAGTGGGATCGCAACCAGAACAGCAGAGATCGTTCAAATTCTTGATGGGACGAACACCCAGGTTTTAGATACGAGGAAGACGACCCCTGGTCTGAGAGGGTTTGAAAAATGGGCGGTAAGCATTGGGGGTGGAGTGAATCACAGGATGGGACTTTACGATATGATTCTGTTAAAAGATAATCACGTAGATTACGCAGGGGGTATGACCGAAGCCCTTAAAAAGGTTGCCACTTATCAAAATAAGCGACCTGATGCGTTGCCAGTTTTACCTCTCGTTATTGAGACACGGTCTTTCCAAGAAATTGAAGATGCCATTGCCGCATCTCAAAAGGCGGAAATTGTCATCGAAAGAATTTTATTAGACAATTTCGGGCCAGAAAAAGTAGCAGAAGCAGTCGAAAGTTATGGGCATCTGGTGACGTTAGAAGCCTCAGGGGGGATTACTCCAGAGAACGTCAATGGATATGGAAAAACTGGCGTAGACTTTGTCAGTATGGGATACATGACGCACTCAGTCAAAAGTTTGGATTTGAGTCTAAAAAGCACGCCAAATGTCTAACACTCCCAACCCAAAATCATCGAACCCTTTTTTGAATTGGCTTAAAAATCTCCAATGGGTCATCAATACTCAGAGATTTTTACGTTCAAAAACACCATGGGGTGTTGAGGGGATGACTCTCTATGATGTATTGAGATTTTTTGGGCTTGGATTAATCAATGGATCGGTCTCAATTCGGGCCGCATCCATTTCCTTTCGTTTGTTACTCGCGTTTTTTCCAGCCATGATTTTACTTCTCAGTGTGCTGCCTCATACGCCATTAGAGCCAGATGCTGTTCTGGATGCTTTGCTTCTTTTTTTTCCAGGAGAAACAGTCAGTCTTTTTGAGCAATCTGTCAGCGATTTACTTGAGAAAAGTCACGGTTCTGTGTTGTCCATAGGATTTGTCCTCACCGTTGTGTATGCTTCTAACAGTGTAAATGCGATTCTTGCGGGCTTTAATGCAAGTTATTTGCTAGATAAAAAAGGGAATGCATTCATATACTCTTTGTTGTCTCTGTTGCTTCTTGTTATCCTGGTGTTTATGCTTGGGGTCGCCGTTTTGCTTATTGGTTTTAGCGGACAAGCATTGACTTGGGTATCCTCAAATGGATGGCTTCCTGGTGGGCTGGTCCCTTGGCTCAATGCAGCCCGATGGACGCTTTCGCTCATCCTCGTTTATTTCTCAGTTTCTTTGCTCTATCATTTTGGCAACAGCGAAAGAGATAAATGGCGAACCTTTACGCCGGGTGCGACAATGACCACGTTACTTATCGTCTCTCTTTCTCTGGGCTTTGGATATTTCATTATGTATCTGGATAGTTTTAATAGACTATATGGTTCTTTGGGGACTTTCTTGTTGTTATTGGTATGGATTAATGCGAACAGTTCAGTCTTGTTACTGGGGTTTGAATTCAATGTCAGTATCCACAAAGCGAGAAATGAAGCACGAAGCAATTTGCAAACAAAATCGAAAACAACGTAATTAGCCATATGATGATATTAAAGCAAATCCCTTTGTTAGGCGCCCTGTTACTTATTTCCGTTTTTTCTTTTTCCCAAACCTCAATTGAGGGGCTATGGAAAACAATAGACGATGAAACGGGTCGTATAAAAAGTGTCGTTGAGATCACTGAAAGAGAGGGTCAATTTTATGGCACAATCGTAGAACTTTTTAGACTTCCTGAAGAAGATCAGAATCCCATATGTGACCTGTGCGAAGACGATAGAAAAGACATCCCTGCCCTTGGGATGGAGATTGTCAGGAACATGGTTCTTTCCGACGGTGAGACTCAGGAATGGGAGGATGGTACCATTTGTGATCCCAAGAAAGGATCTATATACGATTGCGAAATGTGGTTCGAAGATGGTGATACCGACGTCCTCAAAGTTCGCGGATATATTTGGTTTATTTTCAGAACACAGGATTGGCTCCGCGTCAAGGATTAAGTAAGCATATTTAGGAGCTCCGAGAGTTCTTTTGTTAATGCTTTTCTTTCATATGGCGACGCATCTATCTTTTTCTGTCCATCATTAATAATGACATGGCGGAGCATCTCATATGCTGATGCGGCATCGTTGTGGTCGCAAAACGGAAGTTCCCATTCAGTTAAACGCTTAGACAAATCACTCGGACTGTTGCAAATTGAAAAGATTGGCTTTTGAGTCGCGATGTACTCAAACACCTTTCCTGGAGTACATTTTCTGGCAGGATCGGTGTTGTTTTGGACCAATAGAAGTGCATCACAATTCATCATTTCTTGAATGGCTTCCCTGTGATTGACACCTGGCAAATGTTGTATGAAATCCGTATTTCCCATGTCCTTCCGAACGTCTTCGCCGATACTTCCCACGAGTACGATTTCTACTTTCCTCACTTGCTCATTGTTCCATTTTTTTACCGCTTCCCAAAGCCCAGGAGCGTTCCTCGAACCATATAGCGCACCAAAATGACCTATCCGAAAGCGTGTTCTATTTTCCGAGACGGAGGTGATGTTTTCAAAATCATTGTGATCCCAACCGTTTGGTATTAGTGTATGCTTGCTTTGATCTAAAATTTCTATATGTGCATTTGCGACAGATGGAGAATTGATGAGAATGTGATCGCAGGTTTTCACCACTTCTCGTTCCATTTCTACTAGTTTTTTCCGCGCTCTTGCCCCCATTTTAAATTCGTCTAAATAGTCCATATCAGCCCATGGGTCTCGGAAATCAGCAAGCCATATTAAATCGGGGAAAGACTTTTTTACATTCAGTGCGATGAGATGCATGCTGTGAGGTGGTCCAGTGGATATGATTGCATCAACATGGTTCTTTGCAAGCCATTTTTTAAGAAATCTTGAGGATGGCCTAATCCACGCTGCCCTTGCATCGGGGATGAAAATATTTCCCCTTACCCATCTTGTAAATTCGTTGATCAAGGATTTGTTTCGACTCTTTTTGTTTTCTGCTCCGGTACGTCCCGTTGATTTTGCTCCGCCTATCACAGAGACAACTCTAGAGGGCTCGAATATGGGTAATTTTAATACGGTGATTCCTTCAGGAATCTCTTTTAACAAGCTAGAATCTTCAACGGGAACATCTGGGTTTTCGGGTGTGAAAATTACAGGGTCCCATCCGAAGCACTGAAGATATTTTGAAAATTTCAACCAGCGTTGTACACCTGCACCTCCAGAAGGGGGCCAATAATACGTGATGATCAGTACCTTTTTATTTTCCTTTGAGTTATTCAAGCTAATACGAAATTACGGGAGGATCAAGCACCACACAATATTCACAGTAATGCGAATCTTCATTGTGAGCTATTTTTTTTCCTTCTTCACGAAACGCTGCGAGCCTCATTCCGATCCAATCTAAGAAACGGTCAACATTGTCTTTTGTAATGTCTTTGCTTTCATTTATCGTAAGCGTAAGCAATCCTGAGTGAACATTTCTTCCTGATCGAATTGCAGCATTCACGACATCTAAATTTTCATCTCTCTTTAAGAGCATCGCACAATAGACCATAAGCTGCAGTGCTTTGCCTGCTTTGCCTCTACTTAATTTCCCATCGTCACCATCCCAATCCCCTGTTTTTGAATCTTTCAAATTCAGTTCTGATTGCGTCGTTTGTCCGGTTTTATAATCCACCACGCGAGTGACACCGTCAATTTTCTCAACCCGATCTGCCATGCCGAAAAATTTTATTTCTCTTCCATCCTTTAAGGTGTAGGTGGCATCAATTTTATCCTCTAACCCTGTAATGGTGATGTGGCTACCGTCATTCTTTAACTCTGAAATTTCACGTGTAATGATTTTTTTAATCGTAGATCTCGCAGAGCGAATAAGCAGAAAATTCTCACCTCTGTCCGATGGCCCATATTTATACTCTTCGGCAATTGCATCAGCCAACAGTTCGTCTACTTGAGAAAGTATTTCTTTAAGATGTGTCTCTTTCAGAGTAATATTCAGTGCGGTTTTTTTAAGACCCTCTTCAAATACTTTATGCACGATGGACCCCAGTGTGTTGCTTTGGATGCTCTCTTCTAAATCTTTGGGTTCAGACAATTTTAATAAATATCGATAGGTGAAATTACGTTCACAAGTGAGCATTTTATTTATGGCAGAAGGAGACATTCCATCTCCCATCCACTTGTTAAACCGCTCCTTCATAAAGTCATTTAATTCCAGTTCTGGAATTTCGGGCCTCTCATCAGGGAGTGGCATGTTGAACGTCAAGTGCTCAGTCTCAAAATGTTTTTTTAACTGTAGGATATAACGGCTTGATTCTACCCCATCCTTGCCTCCGGTTCTATGAAGTAAATGCATCTCTGTCGATCTATTTAAAAGTCGATATAAACTGTATGCATATGCGGCCTCTCGTTCATGTCTTCCTGGAAACCCCAAATTATTTTGAAGATCGACGGGAATGTAACTGTCACTAATCTCCTGTCTAGGCATCGCTCCCTCATTGCAATCAAGAACGATGACTCTGTCGTAATCAAGCGCACGCGTTTCGGTAAGTCCCATGATCTGTAGCCCTTTTGCAGGCTCTCCAAGTAAATTGACTTTCTCTACACTCAGTAATTTCTGCATCAGCATTCTCACATCCTCCGAGGTTTTACAAGGATTGTGCTTCGATTGCAGCCGCCCCATGACACTTACCACACGTCGTACACAATTCCACCCCGCCGTTACCCACGGATTTTCTTCAAGCGCTAATCGCCCACCAAGTTTTTCAGTCCAAACACCAAGTTCTTCTAAGTATTTATCAGCCTGATTCGTTTTTAATGACTTGAGGTCTGAGACGAAGTCATAAAAGGGACCTTTTGACACTTCCTTTAGGAGCTCGTCACTGACCCAAACAGCGTGTTTCTCAGCGAGTATATGAAGTGTATGTGCAGCATCTTTTTGGTAATCGTTTGCTATTTGTTGACTCGAAAGTGCCATCAAATCTTCATATCTCCACGCCTGACCTTTTCGTGTTGTCATGCGATTTACAAGATTGATGAACGGGTGTATCGGCGTCTCTCGAATGCTTAACCCCATGGTGACATTGTAACCATCCTTACAGTATGGCAATGCTTGTAAAAGCATCGTGAGGGTAGATGCTTCGGGCACGACAATGACTGTTTTCCCCTTTTCATCATCTGAAAGGTCAGATACGATTTGCCTCACGTACTGACATGAACTCATAACACTGCTACATTCGACAATCTTTATTTTAGGTGCCTTGGTTTGAATTCTCGACTTGATGAAGTTCGCTGAACTTTGAATGTCACGGTGAATGTCGCGGATGAAATACCCCGCCTCCATTTGTCCATCTTCCACATAAAAATTATCAGCGTCAGGCAAATAGCTTAGTTTTCCCGCTGCGTGCCATTTTTTCATATACATGAGCTCACTTCCAGTCAGTGCTGCCAAGCCAGCAGCGTATACCATGTCGTACCCGCCTGTCTTTCCCTCCTCTGCAACTTTTCGACTCAGTTTTGCTTTGGTCACAAGGCCATCTTCTCTAAGAACCTCATGCAATTGCGTGTATAAGTTTGGGAGTCGATCCCACTGCTTCATAAAAATGATTTGGTCATCAGTGAGATCTTTTTCTGGCGCAAAACTCCATTCTTCGATCTCTTTTATGTCTCTCAGGTTTTTAAATACAGCCAATGCATCTTTCAAATGATGGTCAATGGCGTGAAAATCAGACAAGGCTACGGGGCCCCAGTTTAGGAACGATGTAAATCCATCTCTTCCTTCGGGTAAATTAACTTGGACGGCATAGAGTCTGGCCAATACTTCTAGGTTTTCAGCCAAAGAAAATGTTTCGTCCCCCTCCATAAATGCTCCCAGGGTCATCACCTTAGGCATGCGGCATGGTTTTCCGACCACTTTGGCGAATGCTCTTTTAAATGCATTAACTGCCCTAAAACTAGGCAGCACGACGGCACATTTTTCAGGAGCTTCATGCTGGCAAAGGATGTGTGCAACGTCTTCTAGGAACGTTTGGGAGCCAAGGGTGATAGAATGGGTTGTGTTCAAGATCAGGGGACTATATTCAATCCTTCAAGGTAAAACCATTGCGGATAAATTTCCACCAAAGTTTTCGAGATTCACGATCTTTAAACACCGATGTCATTTCGCCCCACATTGAATTTTTCGGTGTTGTGGCTGTATCCTTCTTTTGAGCTAGCGCACCATCTTCTATGTCGATGACTTCTTGCTCAGGAACCGCCATTGAAGCCTCAGCATCAACATCACCTTTAGCGTCAATCTCAGTTGATCTCTCAGTTTGGTTCAGTATTTCCTGTAACTCGTCAGCCACTTTAAACCTCTCTTGCGCTTGCGCTTTATACCCCTTTGCCTCCTCTAGAAGCCCCAGATTGTTGTGTGCGATTGTATCCTCAGGATCGAGTTCAATGGCACGTTTGTAGTCTTCAATGGCAGCGTCTGTATCACCTGCCGCTTGTTTCATCCATCCCCTAGAAGCAAATCTGTAGCTGTAATCAGGTTGTAAAATTGCCGCTTCATTGAGGTCTTCAATGGCCTCCGCTGTATCGCCTGTATGAAATTTACAGATTGCTCTGTCATGGAAGGCATTGGGGTCTAATTGGTTTTTGTCAGTCGATGAAAACCAAATATTCCAATCGATTAATGCTGCGTTCCATTCGCGTTGCTCCATAAAGCTTAGGGCACGTTTGCGAATTGCATTATTTGTTGTTTCTAAAGTCACTTTGCTAATGTAAAGATTTTACCATTTGTATTGTAGTTTTATCAAACGATATTACTACAAAAATGAACACATTCTCAGATTCATCACGGCGCAACCAAACCACACCTGTTTGAAAGTTATCAGCGATGTTGATATAACCCACGAACTCACATTTCATGTCCCGGCTATGGCAAGTCGCTATATCGAAGTGAAAGATGATAATCAGGTTCGTGATGCGCTCTCTTTTGGGAGAGAAGAAGGTCTGAATATCTTGATTTTAGGTGGCGGAAGCAATATGCTATTCCATTCTAATTTTGAGGGACTTGTTGTTAAAATTGCGAGTCGGGGAATCCAAGTTCTGAATGACGATGGCCGGGTATTAGAGGTGGTCGCAGAGGCAGGAGAGATGTGGCATCATTTCGTCATGCATACACTTGAGAGCGGTTGGGGAGGTCTAGAAAACCTTGCGCTTATTCCAGGATGTGTAGGCGCAAGTCCCATGCAGAATATCGGCGCTTATGGCGTTGAGATTAAAGACGTTTTTTCATGGCTAGAAGCCATAAATATTGAAAGTGGTGAATGCGTTAGATTTCATTTAGAGGATTGCAAATTTGGCTATAGGGAATCGATATTTAAGCTTGAAGAAAAGGGCAAATGGGTCATCGTAAGGGTCGCCTTTAGACTTGACCGACAATCTGAACTTAAAACGGGATATGGCGCCTTAGAATCAGAACTTTCGGAAATATCGAAGACACAAATCACCCACACTGACGTGGCAAATGCCGTGGTGAAAATTAGAAATTCGAAACTTCCCAATCCAGATATCCTTGGGAATGCAGGCTCGTTTTTTAAAAACCCTGTGATTGATCACAACGTGTTTTCGGACCTAGAACTTAACTACCCAGAGATTCCGAACTATCCTCAAATTGATGGAACTGTCAAATTGGCTGCGGGGTGGCTGATCGACCAAGCGGGTTGGAAAGGTCATAGCAGAGGGACGCATGGCGTACATGACAAACAAGCATTGGTGCTTGTAAATAGGGGAGGAGCGAGCGGTCAAGAAATATGGCAACTCGCAACAGATATCATGATCAGTGTGGAACAGAAATTTGGCATTACACTTGAGCCGGAAGTCAACCAGATCGGTATGATTTAGCCTTAGTAGTCGACGCAAGGATGGTAGGCTGGAGGACCATCTTTTTTACGCACATCCCAAAGGTATTTTAATGAAATCTCATGTGAACCTCCAGATGTAGCAATGCCAAGTTTACTCAAAGTAAGATCGTAACTGTAACCCATTCTCCACATTTTATTTCCGAATCCGAATACAAAACTCACTGCGTCGATGTCGATTGATCCATCTGCAGCATGTTGTATCACCGGAATTCCTCTATACCAAACCCCAACGGTCATGATATTCAAGTCGTAGTATGCCCCCAAATCTAGTTGATCGAATAACCCTTGATTTGTGTAGTTGAAGGCGAATACGATATCCTTGGTATGCTTGGCCTTAGGTCCTCGTTTCAGGGACATTCGTCCTCCACCATGCGCGGACAATCTCATTTCTAATTTCTCTGCATACTCATGACTGATACTGTGATTGGGCGTATTCAGATGGTCGGCAGATAGTCCAAACCAAGACTTTCGACTCACAATCAGGAATCCAGATCCCATATCGATATACTGTTTACCAGTGCCTAGACCTTGTTCAAGTGTCGTCGACGCATCATTGCGAAGAAGCTGATCCATAAATGTAAGCGCATTTAAATTCACGGATCGACTTACGAGTCCGATTTGTAAAGCTGGACGAATAAATGTGCGTGGTCCAAGCTGGAATTCATATGCATATTGAAAGGCTGCACGAGAAGAACGTAAAGCACCAGCTCCTGCCTCCTCGTGGCTGATTAGAACGCCAATTCCACCATTGTGATCAAAAGTGGGTCTGTCGTAAGCGATTTGAAATCCTGTATATGCTTGCGGCAAGCTGGCCCATTGAGCTCTGTATAATGTCACGGCTCTTGCCTGTCCTGTTGCTCCTACATAACCTGGATTTATTGAAGTCGGCGCTGCGTTGTACTGTGTGAAATGCATGTCTTGAGCCTCCACAGAAGATGTGCACCAAGCAAATGCAAACACAGTCATTGCAGCACTAAATATGCGTTTGGGATCTAAGTGAAGGAAGAATATCATATCCTTTAATACGTCTCTCAACGACCAAAGGTTACAATTTATAGGAGATTATTTTGCCATTAAAGTCACCGTTCCAGCCCGCTGTAATTTCCTGCCATCACTGAGGTATGCAACAGCCTTGAATGCATATACATCCTGAGGTGAAAGTTCACCATTCACATATCCATCCCATCCAATGTTTACATCAGACGAATAGAAAATCTGTTCACCAAGTTTATTGAACACGAACAATTCGTACTCCATAATTCCTGCATGTCGTGGTCGGAACACATTGTTATCATAACCCTGTGGATCATACATTCCTCCATTTCCACCCCCACTAAGTGGAGTGAAGGCAGTTGGGAAGGTCATTTCTCCGCCTGGTTTGGCGAGTATTGCATCAACCATCGTGAATGTGGTTGAACAGCCCCATTCGTTATCCGCTGTTAATGAAACACTATAAATGCCCGATCCGGTGTATTCATGTATGGGGTGTTCGCTTGTTGATGTCGTTCCATCCCCGAAAGACCAGACAAATTCTGATGCATCAGCCGATAAATTCATGTGATACACCGGCTCTCCTGGCGCAAAAACCTCAGTCGGAGAAAGCGTAAATGCGGCTTGTGCTTTTGGATAAACGACGACTGTCGCGTAGTGAGTGTCTTCTAAAACGGTCCCTTCATATCCATAAACTTCAAGCTTAATATCGTACGTACCAGGTTGTTCATACGTATGCGAAGGATGTTCCGCAGCATGGGTTGTTCCGTCACCGAAATCCCACCGAAATTCCTCTGCATATTGTGAGAAATTTGTAAAATCTATTTTCAATGGTGCGCAGCCTTCACCACCTCCCAAAAAGCTTATTTCGGGTGTAGGCGCTAAAATCTTGACGTTTTGGGATGCGTTGTCACCACAATATCCATTGTTGACATCAAGCGCGATGTTGTAGCTTCCCCAAGTCTCAAAAGTATGACTTCCTGGTTCGGAAGCTGTGCTGACAGTCCCATCACCAAAATTCCACATATTCGAACTTGCCCCCCCTGACAACGTTGCGTTTTCAATCTCTACTGTCGTATTTGGGAATGTTTGAATGATTGGGGTGACCGTGAATCCTGCATGCGGCGCAGCATAAACTTCAATATTTGTCCGAACGGTATCGGTACATCCGAATGTTGATGTTACAGTCAGAGAAATGGTAAACGTGGTGTCCTGATCTGCAAAAGGGGTCGTGAATGTATGAGAGGGTTCGAACACATTGCTTTCTAAACCATCCCCGAAATCCCAATTGTATACAGCGGCTCCAGATGTGGAATTCAGGAACGACACGTCGAAAGGAGAACATCCTTGTTGCGGGACATCGAACGCTGCTTCTATTTCAGGAAGCACCTCTACCTGCACTTGATCTTGTGCCGAACATCCACTGTTTGTGGTGGCAGTAAGTATCGCAGTGTATGTGACGGGTTCATTTGAAGGGTTAAAGTAATTGAAAACGTGTTCTGTAGCGCTCTCATTCGATATTTCACCTGTGCCGTAATACCACTCGATATTGTCAGCTCCTTGCGATGCATTTGTAAACGTGACCTCCAAAGGGTAGCATCCGGTCATATTTGCAATTTCTACATCTGCCACTGGTGTTGCCAGAACTTCTAATTCCACAGACTTACTCCCTGTACACCCATATACACTCTCACCATTTAATGTGACTGTGAATGTTGTGTCTGAGTAACCGGGTGTAACAAATAAGTGTGTCGGCTGATCGGCAGGAGATTCAGGAGATCCGTCTCCGAAATTCCAAGTAAAACCTGCATTTGAATTTAAACTTTGGTTGACAAATAGGACATTTAAGGGAGAACAAGATGAAGGTGGAACTAAAAAATCGGCCACGACTTCTGGGTACAGTTCGACAGCCACGACTTCAGTATCGATACATCCACCCACACCTTCAACCAAGAGCGTGACTTCCCGAATAGCAGTACTCATGCCCTGATGATTGAAAGTATATTCATGTGAAGTCCCTCCAAAGCCATTTTCCTCACCACCATCTCCATAGATCCATGTGTGATTGATGGCTCTTTCACTGTTGTCTGAAAAATTCACCAAAAGGGGTGCACATCCTACTTGAATGTCTGCTGAAAATTGTGCGATTGGTTGTGGATTCACAATCACTTCGGTGCTGTATTCACCGACACATCCGAAATTTGATTGACCCTCAACATGTAAGAGATGCGTTTCTACAAACGCCGTCTCATTGGTGTAAAGGTGTGTATTCATAGGGATGTTAGAGTCAGGTGAGCCATCACCAAAACTCCAAATAATATCTTGTGCTCCACCCAGAGAAGGCATTTGGATTGCAAAAGGAGAGCAACCTTCATCCTCTGGTAAAATAAAATCGAACAAGGCCTCTGGGTAAACGGATACACCGACAATCGTCGTGTCATTGCAGCCGTTTTCTGCTATCGCAATGAGCATGACAGGGAAAGTCTCAAGAAAACCAGTTGTATTTTCAAATGTATGTAACGGTGCATCCTCTAGGCTCGTGACACCGTCAGTGAAGTCCCAGGCATATGAAATTGCATTTGAGGAGTTGTTTGTAAAAGCAGCATCCATAGGTGCACACGAAGGTGCAGAAGCCGAGAAGGACGCTTGTGCGCCAGGCAGTGTAGCGACTTCGATTGTATCGCGAGAAACACATCCGAATGGACTGGTTGCATTTGCGACGGCAATAAACGTTGTTCCCGAAATATCTTGGCTCAAGTATGTGTGAGAAATGACAGATTCATCAGATCCCAATCCGTCACCGAATGTCCAAACCACATCTGCATCCACCGTCCCCGATGCCTCAAAGTTGACGAGCAATGGCGTACAGCCCTCTGTCACATCAGAAGAGGCTGTAATAGCGGGTGCAGCTTCAACTTCAATGGTTGCACTTAAGACATTGTTGCAATGTTCGGTCAAGATTTCTAGACTCACATCAAATTCACCTGGTGAATTGTAGAAGTGTATTGGATGTTGTTCTCCCGATTGGGTGCCATCACCGAAAGACCAATCCCACGCTAGAATTGGATCTCCACCCGTAGACAAAGAAAGGTCGGTAAAGGATGTCGTATCACCTTCACACACCACGCCGTTTATAAAGTCGGCAGACGGGCTCTCGAAGACTTCTGGAGTCACATTTTCTGTCCGAACACATCCGTTTGCTCCCGTGACTTCTAGCCCCACAACATAGGAGCCTGGCGCATCGAAAAAGAGCTCTGGGGTGCTCGTTCCATTATGTGTTCCAGGGGCGACATTAAAAGTCCAGTCATAATTGACACCCTCGCCACTCATCTCTTCCGCTGTGGCAGAAAATGAATCGCATCCTTCTGTTTGGGACAATTCAATGATCACTTGAGGAGAAGGTTTAATCTGGATTTCAAACCGCGCGGTATCGTGACAAGACAATGCCTGACCTGCAAGCGCAACAACTCCTAAGACGGTGTAGTTGCCAGGATCATTAAAAGTCCAAGTCAAAGACGGAGAACCTCCAGGATACCACTGACCGGCCCCGTTATTGAAATTCCAGTAAAATGCAGTCGCATCACTTTCGTCTTGTACAAAAGTTGCTGGAAGACCTTCACAAACT
Source organism: uncultured Flavobacteriales bacterium (assembly GCA_905480095.1). GTDB lineage: Bacteria > Bacteroidota > Bacteroidia > Flavobacteriales_D > Sanyastnellaceae > UBA974. Next base: position 1,833 of record CAJQPF010000012.1, on the reverse strand, counting down.
TGGTTTGGTCCTGTCAGATTTGTTGAAAGCGGAGCTCTTACAATGAGTTCTATTTGAGTGGAGTCGATGCCGCAATAACTGGAATCGTAAAGCATAACATAGTACGTTCCTACTCCTGGTAAATCGAGATCGAAGGGAGCCGATGATACCCAAGGTCTCCAGTCGATAATGTCATCCATTCCATTGTTGTCAAGGTCTCCGAAATTCCATTTCTCAAACCGCTGACTCGTATTTCCATTTGCTGTGCAATTCTTTTCTGTCAAATTTGACAACTGTACAGTCGTGTCTGGATAACAAAGCTGGGTTGAAGAAGCCCCAATCGCTGCATCGTCCAAATCCCAAATATTGATGTAGTCAATTGTCACACTTGCCCCAGTACCAAACTCGTGATTTCTGCAGGCATTAGTTGCTGACAACGTCACTTCTCTATTGCATCCTGTTGACCCTACGGCGTAATTGTGAGGGACAGTACCTCCTGCATTTGTTGCATCAAAACTCTCTGTGACACCGTCGTCAAATTCCCATGTAAACGAGGTTGTAGCACTGACGTTCGTAGAGGCATTTAAAAAGAACAATGTCGCGGGTGCACATGCATCCGTTTCCCAACCCTCAGGAACTTGAATGGATGGATTTACGGATTCCTCTTTGACAAACGTGCCTGTCATGACACATCCATCAGCACTTGTAAACGTTAAAGTATATACTTGCCAAACATCAGGATAGCTATGTGTAATTGTATTTCCAGTGGTCCAAAGACCGACGTTTTCATCTGCTGTACCATCTCCCCAGTTGACAGTGACATCATTCCATTCTGACGTGGTTTGTATGAAAAGATCATAATCACCAGGATTACAGCTAAACCAAGTCGGGGAAGAAGATGCCACACCGTCGGCATCTAAAAGATCGTGACATTGAGCGTTAGCGCCTGTTCCTACTAGGGTTAGGAGGATTAAGGTTGTCGCAATGCTGAGGAGTTTTTGACAATACATAGTAATTCTTACGATTTTACCTGCTGTAGGTTACGTTTTAAAGCGGTTTTCTAACCTATAAAATTACTAGTGCGGATCGAGGAAATTTGGGTTTTGAATAAATGTTGTGTCGGTCAGAGCGTGTAAAAAAGCGATTATTGCTTCTTTTTGCTGCGGTGCAAGCGCCAAACCCCCAGTTGTGTACTTCATAAATGGATCTATCGTGGATGAACTGACCCCGCCGCTGTTGTAGTGTTCTATCACATCTTCCAGAGATGTAAAACGACCATCGTGCATGTATGGCGCACTCAAAGCAACGTTTCGCAAGGTGGGTGTTTTAAATAAACCAGAGTCCAAAACAAATCCGGTCACGTTGACCCTTCCAGGGTCATTTTCAAAAGAAGAATCGAGGCCGTTGTTGTGGAACAAATAATCAGAAAATTGCAGGCCAGCTTCTCCATGACAATGAAAACAATCAGCACCAAACTCGCCTCCGGGATTGACCTCGGGGTCTCCTCCTTCTTTGAGAAACAATTGGTATCCCAAATATTCTCCATCGGTGAGGTTTGTTTCTCCTCTTCGCCATCTGTCGAATTTACTATCTGCACTAATCATCGTTCGTATAAACTGAGCGATAGCTTTCACAACTAAATCTTCTGTGATGATTTCAGTTCCAAAGGCATTAAAAAATAATTGTGGGTAGTCAAGTGCTCCGAAATCGTCATTCATCAATCGTGTGACAACGACTTCCCATGATACATTCATTTCTAGAGGGTGTTCAACGGGATCACGTATTTGGTCTTCTAAAGTCAAGGCTCTTCCATCCCAAAAGAAAGACGATGACCATCCCAAATTACAAATCACA
>CAJQPF010000011.1 GCA_905480095.1 uncultured Flavobacteriales bacterium | reverse complement strand
GTTTCCGTTGGTCTGGAACCTGGGGATACAGTTGGGAAATTGACGATATTCAAGTCTACGACACGCCTGCAAATGACACGCGTATAGACAACTACTTAAGCTACACAGACTATGAGCGTTCAGGATATTACGAGTACGGTGCTTGGCCGTTATCTCAAATCCCTGCTGATCTTGCAGCTGCTGCAAAGGTGTATAACGTAGGTTTTGAAGATCAAACAAACGTTACACTTGATGTTACTGCTGCTGGAACAACGGCATATTCTACACCGATCACCCTTTCGTATGCAACAGCGGATACTTTGTCTGCGGCCTACATGCCTACAGCGCTTGGTCCTGTCACCGTTGACTACGTTCTTACAGCTGATGCAGCTGACGAAAACCCTGGGAATAACATGGCATCTCAGTCATTCGAGGTCACAGACCTTTCTTGGGGGCGTGATGAAGGAACCCCTATAAACGCGGCTCCTGGAGACGGAACCGATGATTATATCGCCGTTTCTCTTTTCGATATCGTAGATGACGTCGTTATATACGCAATCGACGTTGCGGTGATGGATGGCTCTGAAACAGGGACATCGATCATCACTCACCTTTTTGACGGTTTTGATGACAACTTCCTTGCTGAGCAGTATGGTGGAATTCTTCAATCTACGGATGAGTTTGATATTATTGCTGGCAACACAAATGCTGTTGGCGAGCCAGTTACAACTTGGTACACATTGGTGTTTGATGAACCTTACTTAGCATCTGCAGGTGATTGGTTAGGCGCAGGATTTGAGCATTACGGAGGGTCAAACGTGCAATACGGAGAATCTAAATACACTCAAGACAACACCGCATTTATATACGGACCATTCGGATCAGGATCTGCTTACGACTGGTATTACACAAATGAGGTGCCTATGGTACGTTTAAACTTAAACCCCAACGCTGTGAATACGATTTCAGAAGAAACAGTGAACACAACTGGGTTTGAGATGTTCCCGAGCTTCCCTAATCCGACAAACGGAGTGACACGTGTGCAGTTTCGCTTAGATCGCGCTGCGGATGTAAACTTTGATGTCATCGATATCACTGGAAAGATTGTTTATACTTTAGATATGGGTACGCAAGCTCCAGGTTACAACAGTATCTCTGTTGATGCATCTGAATTTGCGGCAGGTGTCTACACATACACTCTATCTGTGGATGGAGAACGTTCTACAGACCGTTTGATGGTCAAGTAAGATTACGCAACGATATTATAAAAAGGGAAGGCCGTTCGGTCTTCCCTTTTTTTTTACGTAATTTGCCATTCAAATATTTTTTTACCAAAATCCATACCTAAGAATATGAAACATTTGACTTTAACTCTTGTAGCTATTTGCATTTTTGCGATCGCTTCTGGCCAGCGCTTGGAAACACTCCACAGCTTTGAGCACTCTGTCACTGCTGCAACTCAGTTAGAGGCACATAATGCCCTTACGGCAGGCATTGAAGCCCGCTCCACACAACGTGGAGGCAGTAATATTCTGTTTTCCGAGGATTTCTCTAACGGATTTGATGGGATTAACGGAAACGGCGCATGGACAACTTCAGATAACGCGAATGATTCCCTATGGGTTTATGTCGCACCAGGCAATACTGGATACTATTCAAATGGTGATGCAACAGGCGTTTCACACCCAGGCGGAGAATTTTCTACAAACATCGGCCCTCTCGAATCAGGAACGCCTGAAAACGGTTGGATGATATTTGACTGTGACTACTTTAACACACCAATAGCAACAGGTGTTCAAGACACTGATGGGTCCTTAACGAGCCCTCTAATTGACTTTTCAGATGACGGGTCAGTCATCTTAAATTGGGATCAGTACTTCCGTTACTGTTGCTATCCTTATGCGCCTATCTATGTGGATGTCACAAATGATGCTGGTGTGACTTGGACCACATTTGATGGTCATGGTTCTTTTATTGAAGCAGCAAATACAGCTTCTGCAAATCCACTTCCTTCTTCACTAGATATTAGTTGTGTTGCTGCTTACAGCGACTCTGTTCAGATTCGATTCACATACACACAAGCGCCTGAAACAGGTGCGGCATATAGCCACTACTACTGGGGGATTGATGATGTCGTTGTAAGTTCAAACGACAACGCTGATGATCTTGCGATGGTTCAGCTTACAAATGGAGATGTTTTCAATGTTTGGGAATACAGAGTAACACCTATGGAGCAAGCCATTCCTGCTGCTGACGGTGGCGTTCTTGCAGGTGTTTTATACCGCAACAACGGTACAGATAACCAAGAAGATGTCGCTGTGCTTGTCGAAGTTTTAAATGAAGCGGGTGATGAAGTTCTGGCTTCTGTCACAGAAACACTTGCGACAGTATACTCATTTGCAAACGGTCTTAACTGCCCTGCAAACTCTCAGGACACACTCTACATTCCTACCGGATGGGAGCCGTCTACAACAGGCAACTACATCCTGCGTTCTACGATTACTTCAGGAAGCAGTACTGATGTCTCTCCAGAGGACAACACCATGTCTAGGGTGATTGTTTACACGGATGATGAATATGGCCATGACGATGAGTCTATCCTCGATGGCGAGATGTTCCCACGTGAGTCTGATTTACCAGGTCTATACGACCCAACTGGACAGGGTAACTTCTATCACATGGTCAATTCAGGATCTACAGCATATGGTATTACTGTTGAGTTTGGTCCAAATTGTGGTCTGAGCATAGGCGGAAATGTCGCGGAGTTAGAATTTGAATCTCGTCTCTATTTCTACGACGGTTCAGTAGGTATTACTGACAGTCCTTTTGAGAGCACATTCTGGACATACGATACAGACTGGAGCAATGCAGGACCGATATACTTGGCATTTGAGGATCCGATCGAGCTAGATGCTGATGCGGTTTACTTCGCAGGCGTGATCGCTGAGTACGAAAGCGAGGGTGGTCTGACGGTAAACGCTCAGTTAAATAGCGATACAGATAACAGTACTGGAGAGTACAATGTGACTGGCGATGGAGATTATGTTTGGTTTACATCTCAAACATACACTCCCTCAGTACGTCTTATTCTTGGAGAGAGAGTTGCTGTGGATGAATTGGCTTCTCTGAACGGAATCAACCTCGGTCAGAACACGCCAAATCCGGCAACAAATTCAACAGTATTCAGCTTTGAAATTTCTCAAAGTCGTTCCATTGCGTTTGAGGTACGCGATCTAAGCGGAAGAGTTGTAACTCGTATTAATGAGGGAACACTAGGCGCAGGGAACCACACGATTACGTATGACGTAAGCGCTCTTTCTAGCGGATTATACACTTATACGTTGATTGCAGATGACATTTCAGTCACGAAAAAGATGGTTGTTCGCTAGTCGTAACACTCAGTATTAACTACTAATTGAAGAGGTATTCTTAATTGAATGCCTCTTCTTTTTTTTGTTATTTTTATTCTGAGTACTTTCGCACCATGGGATTGAAAGCATCTTTAAGTAAACAATTTGCCAGGGCAGCCATGGTAGAATTGAAAATCAGGTCATCACAACCGGTATCTGTCCAGTTGAAACAACTGAACGATATTGTTAAAACGGCAGCAAAAACAGCATTTGGAAAAGATCACGGATTGCGTGATGGAATGTCATTGGAATCGTTCCAAAGAGCGGTACCTGTGAACGACTACGAGGGGCTTAAAAGCTACTTGGATAGGGCTGTCGCTGGAGAAAGCAATGTGGTGTGGCCTGGGAAACCGCTCTACTTCACAAAAACGAGTGGCACGACCTCAGGCACCAAGTACATACCGATTACAGAGGAGAGTTTGTCCAACCATATATCGGGAGCGAGAAACGCATTGCTTGCGCAAATAGTAGGCTCAGGAAACGCAGATTTTGTGAGTGGAAAGATGATCTTTTTGCAGGGAAATCCTCAATTAGACAAGACGGAAGGAGGCATACCGCTCGGAAGGTTGTCGGGGATCGTTGCCCACCATGTGCCTAAATATCTGCAAAGGAGTAATTTGCCATCAATGGCGACAAACTGCATTGATGATTGGGAGGATAAACTTGATGCAATCGTTAAGGAAACTGCCGAGCAGGATTTACGTCTTGTGAGTGGTATTCCTACTTGGGTTCAAATGTATTTTGAGAAACTTCTTAAGTACACCGGGAAGGAAACCGTTCAGGATGTGTTTCCAAACTTGAGTCTATTTGTACACGGAGGGTGCGCTTTTGGCCCCTATTCCGAGAAGTTTAAACAATTGATAGGCTTTGACATTGATCGGGTCGAGTTATACCCTGCATCGGAAGGGTTCCTCGCTTTTCAAGACAAACCAAATGTCGAGGGCATGTTGCTGAATGTAGGAGACGGCATATTCTTCGAATTTATCCCTATGGATAAGTATTTGGCGGGTGACAGGACAAGAATTATGGTAGACAAAGTGGAGCTTGGCGTTCAATACGCTGTAATCCTTACGACGAACGCAGGCCTTTTTGCATATGATATAGGAGATACTGTAAAGTTCGTTTCTCTTGATCCGCTTCGGGTTGTCGTCACTGGCAGAACGAAGCATTTTACTTCTGCTTTCGGGGAACATGTCATCGCTGAAGAAGTTGAAAGTGCGATCGAAGAAGCAATAAACAAGAATGGCGGTGTTATTTCCGACTTGCATCTTGCGCCTCAGGTAAAACCTAAAAAAGGCAAGCCATACCATGAATGGCTTATTGAATTTGCCAAGAAACCGAAGGATTTGAAAGCGTTTGCTTCAGATTTGAATCAGTCACTCAGAGATCAAAACACATATTATAATGATCTTCAAAAGGATGGTGCCCTAGCACCAGCAGTGGTGACCCCTCTTGCGAAAGGAAGTTTTGTGAATGCGATGAAATCAAAAGGCATGCTGGGAGGCCAAAACAAAATGCCTCGTCTCGCAAACGATAGAACATTGGCGGACCTGCTTCTCAAGTCCCAAAAGTGATGAAAATAGTTGCCTTAACTGGGGGGAGTGGTTCAGGCAAATCCACTGTCCTTAACGGTTTAAGGGAGCACTTCAGTGGAGAAGTAACGATTCTCTCTCTTGATGATTACTACAGGCCTAAACACGAACTCCCAAAAGATGACCAAGGGGAGACAAATTTTGATGTTCCGGAAGTCATCAACTACGACGATCTTTTGAGAGACATGAGATCATTGATGGCGGGTAACGTTGTTGAGTTAGACACCTATACCTATAATAAATCGGCGATGAGTTCCGAACGGATTCAAATTAAACCTGCGCCTTGGTTGATTCTAGAAGGCATATTTACCTTATATCACAAAGAGGTCCGTGAGATGGTTAACATTAAGGCTTTTATAGACGCTTCGGTGTCGACCCGACTAGAAAGACGCAAACATCGAGATCTTACTGTAAGGGGTTATGCGCCAGATGAGATACAGTATCAGTGGGACAATCATGTAAGGCCTTCAGAATTACAATTTATTGAACCTTGGAAGTCCAAATGCGACATTGTCATCGACAATGAGAACAATTGGAAAAGAGGATTAACTCAACTTGTTGAAATGATGGCGTTGGTTCACTAAAAACAATTCTATGAAAAAGGCATTTACACTTCCAACCTGCAAGACTTGTCAACGCATATTTGACGATTTAAATCCCGAGAAAAATGGATTTGAAATAATAGACATTAAGGCGATGGGTATTTCAAGTGAAGACCTAGACGCCATGAAAGAACTTAAAGGTTCTTATGAAGCCCTTTTTTCTCGCAGAGCGATGAAGTTTAGAAGCTTGAATTTGAAGGAAAAAACACTTTCAGAGGACGATTATAGAACACTTATTCTTGGTGAATATACCTTTCTTAAGCGTCCGGTATTTCTATTTGATAATGAAGTGACAGTGGGGTCAAGAAAGTCGGAAATCAGTAAAGTAAGAGATTTTTTAAGTTAAGAAATTGACAAATAGTGGGGGAAATAGCGGTGCAATTTGGGCTCACTTCGCACTGTTCGCAGTGGGTGCCATTTATGCTGGGAATTATATTGTTGCCAAGGGTTTGATGCCCGATGTCGTAGGCCCATCTGGATTTATTGTCCTTAGGGTAGTGGGTGGGACGGCCATGTTTTTTGCAGTAATGTTGCTCCTAAGGGTTTTAGGTGTCGCAAAAATTGAGCGAATCGAACGCGCCGATTTTCCCAGATTAATCCTTTGTGGATTATGCGGCGTAGCGATCAATCAACTTTGCTTTTTCAATGGTCTGGCATTGACGAGCCCCATCCACGCTTCTTTAATCATGACCGTGAATCCCATTTTCGTTTTATTGATCAGCGCAATCACTCTAGGCAATAAGATTACGGCAAGAAAAATTGCTGGGATTTGCATAGGAGGAACTGGCGCTGGATTGCTTCTCCTATTCAGCGGCCAAACTTCGGCTGTAGAATCTGGAGCGAGCTGGGAAGGTGATTTGCTCGTACTCATCAATGCTTTTGCCTATGGTGTTTATTTGGTGGCGGTGAAGCCACTGATGACCAAATATCACCCCATGACAATTATTTCATGGGTGTTCCTTTTTGGAATGGTGTTTGTCTTGCCGATTGGCATGGATCAGGTATTGGATATTCAATGGGGACACCTTGAGAAACATCACTTTCAAGGACTGTTATATGTCATTTTGGGGACGACGTTTTTGGCCTATTTACTGAACATCTTCGCACTCAATAAAGTGTCGCCGGTCGTCGTGAGCATCTATATTTATTTGCAGCCTCTTATTGTCGTTTTGCTAGTAGGCATCTTGGCTTTTGTAGGTTGGGGAAATTATCACAACGACATTAATTCATTCACGGGCCTATTCGCATTTGCGATATTCACAGGTGTATGGTTAGTGAGTGTTCCAAAGGGTTGGATAATTGAACGGATTAAGGGTTAATTTGGTCTCATCATTTGAGAACGAAAACGTCATGGCTATTCAAAAACCTTTTAACCTCACAAAATGGATTGAGGACAACAGAGATTTACTCAAACCACCTGTGGGAAATAAGAATCTGTATGTTGAGAGTGGTGATTATATCGTCATGATCGTTGCCGGACCTAACGCTCGCCAGGATTATCATTATAACGAAACGGAGGAGCTTTTTTATCAGCTGGAAGGAGATATCTGCGTGAGAATTCAGGAAAACGGAGAGGCCGTTGATGTGCCACTTTCAACAGGTGACATGTTTCTTCTTCCCGCAAAAACGCCCCACAGTCCTGTCAGATCAGAGAACTCGATCGGTCTTGTCATTGAGAGAAAGCGTGAAGCGGGACACAAAGACGGATTGATGTGGTTTTGCAATAATTGCAATGCCCTTCTCCACGAAACATATTTCAAACTCACAAACATTGAGAAGGATTTTTTGCCTCGATTTACTGCGTTTTATGGCTCAGAAGATCTCAGAACGTGTAAAGACTGTAGCGAGGTAATGGATACAGATCCGAGGTTTGTTAATTAACAATTGGCATACAGCCTCTATTTCTAATTGCCTTATATTTCCTTCTTAGATGTTAACCATGTAATTAAATTGAGCCGATATGAAAATCTTGACACTTTCCTTTTTCTCACTGCTGTTTTTCCATACAGGATACAATGCACAAGTGTCTGACTGTGTTGTCGACCTCGTTTTTGATGCTTATTTTGAATATGTAACTGTCGGTTCCGCTGATTTTCCTGAGGGAGCCGTTCTGAATTGGAGTATCAACGGCGAGATGATGAATAACGGAAGTGACGTTATCGATCTGTCTTTTGGTTTGTTTTTAAATGGTCCCGTCACAGTGTGTGTTGCATTTGTATCGGATGCATGCCCTGATGGCGTAGAGATTTGTGAGACTGTGGATTTGAATGATATAACAGGCGAAGGGAATGGACCCATTGAGCCATGCACTGATCTAGAGGGTATCTCATTTGGGGCCTGTACTGCGGTTCTAGGTATTGCTGTTGTGGATGGATTTTGCACATACCTAAGTGGATGTGGGATGGAAGTTAATGGAATTGATTACAGTCCTGCCTTTTACCTTACAATTGAAGCATGTAATTCTGGGTGTAATAACCCCATTGATTGCATCAATCCTGATCTGATAGACCCCAATGCAATATGTTATGATCTTTGGGCACCAGTTTGTGGATGTGACAATGTCACCTATGGGAATGACTGTGAGGCAATCAACTACGGTGGAGTTACTTCTTGGACAGAAGGCGAGTGCAGTGGAGGCGGAGGTGATTGTACGATAGATTTTGAGTATGAGTTTTACGATGGCTACGCCATTTTCGAAGCCTTCAATTACCCGGAAAATGTTGAATTGGTTTGGACTTTTAACGATGAAGTGTATGCAACAGGAACGAATACAATTGAAGTATTGGAGCCCAATCCTTTTCCTGAAGATGGAGTTACTATTTGTGTAGGCTATGAGAATGAGAACTGCCCTGAAGGCGTTTTTGCATGTGAATGGTTTGGATCTGAAGAAGACTGTGAATTGGAATTAGAAGGAGAGTTTGAAAATGGTATGTGGCTTTTTGAAGCTGATGAATATCCAGACGGTGTCACTTTAATTTGGAGTTTGAATGGATATGTTGTTGCTGAAGGTGTCAATGAGGTTGAATTAATGAACGCCAATTTCCCCAATGGTATTGATCTATGTGTTTATTACATGAATGATGAATGTGGCGTTGTGGAAGCATGTGAATTTTTCAACCCTGCAGGAGGTGGTGGATGCCCGGAAGACATTAATATTATCTATCCTAAATGGGACTTTTGTTCTTGGGCATTTGAGATAGATACATTATGGTCTGATATAGGAACCCCTCCGTCTTGGATCGATGTTGTTTGGGATTTTGATGATGGCTCGATACAATCGGGAACTGATTTCTGGTCATATCATATATATGACACGGACGGCGTTTACGAAGTTTTTGTTCAATATTGGGATTCGAATTGTCCCAATGGGGTAGAGCTTTTTGTCGCAATACAGGTTGAAGGTTGTGGAGAAGCGGATTGTGTCGATCAAGATCAAATAGACAATGGCATTTTTTGTACAGAAGAGTACGATCCAGTTTGTGGCTGTGACGAGGTCACCTACTCAAACGATTGTTACGCATATTATTACGGAGGTGTTACATCTTGGGTAGAAGGAGAATGTACAACTGCTGTAAATGATTTCGAGGATACTCCAGTTTGGAAGGTGTTCCCTGTACCTGCCTCAGATGGTCTTACCGTGGAAGGATTGCCTCTCGGGGTTTGGTCGATGAAACTCTTCGATTCACAAGGGCGAGAAGTTCTCAAGAAGGATATTTCGAACGGAGACTTTATTTCACTGGACCGTCTCAATGCGGGGTATTACACACTCCAAATTGTGGGTATAGAAGACTCTGTTAAAAGAGTAACAATACAGAGATAGGGCTGGCCGTTAGTGTATATCTTCGCCATGCAAAAATTTGCAAAACACAAATTGTCTGATTGAATGCGCTACGATCGTTTAAATATTATTACGGGATGGACCGTTTGGGCTGTCGCAACTGTCGTCTATATGCTGACGGTAGAACCTACTGCCAGTTTTTGGGATTGCGGAGAGTTTATCGCTTCAGCATATAAACTAGAAGTGGGTCACCCTCCTGGGGCTCCTTTATTTATGCTTTTGGCACGAGGGCTTATGGTTTTTGCCACCCCAGAATGGGCTGCATTTGCGGCCAATTCGTTGTCGGCTTTAAGCAGTTCGTTTACGATTCTTTTCTTGTTTTGGAGTATCACACATCTGGCCCGACGTTTTTCAGGTGGGTTTACAAAAGAGCCAACTTCAGCTGAGAGATGGGCAATTTTAGGATCAGGAGTTGTAGGTGCGCTCGCGTATACATTTTCAGATTCTTTTTGGTTTAGTGCCACAGAAGGAGAGGTGTATGCTTTGTCATCCCTTTTTACTGCCGCGGTGTTTTGGGCGATATTAAAATGGGAAAATGAGGCAGATGAGCCTGGAGCCACGCGTTGGATCATCTTAATCGCATATTTGATGGGGCTCTCAATTGGTGTTCACCTCTTGAATCTTCTTGCAATTCCTGCGATGGCACTTGTGTATTATTTCCGCAAATATGAATTCAGTTGGAAGGGGCTTGTTATTACTGGGGTTGCTTCAATGGCCTTACTTGGGTTTATTCAAATAGGCCTTATTCAGGGTGTCATCAAGCTCGCAGGGGATTTTGAGAGGTTCTTCGTGAATTCAATGGGTCTTCCTTTTAATTCAGGAATTTTCGCATATCTGATTTTGCTGATTGCACTCATAACGGCGCTTGTGATGTACTCTAGGAAACGGGGCTGGTGGGCACTCAACACCTTCGTGCTCAGTATTGCGATGGTGTTAATTGGTTACAGTTCTTTTACGACCATCGTCGTGAGGTCAAGCGCAAATCCTCCCATGGATGAAAACGACCCAGAGAATTTTTTCCAACTGCTCAAATACCTCAACAGAGAACAATACGGTGACAGACCACTTGTGACGGGTCCATACTGGGATTCTCCAATGGATATCGAAAAACAATATTCAGATGGTGGAGCGACTTGGGTCAAGAGTTTCAGTGTGAAGCAACAAAAAGGAACGCGTGATGTGCGAATAAAATCTTTTAAACGCGAGGTGACAGCGTTAAACTTCTTGTCGGAGTCAAAAAACGACAAGTACCGTCTCGTCGAAGAATACATTAATACAGGAGAGAAAAAAGGCACGGTGTCTAATTATGACGCCGATTACACCATGATATTTCCACGCATGTATTCTTCTGACAGCAGACATGTGAAGGAGTACCGAATTTGGAGCAATTATAAAGGCTACAATGAAGCGAGTAGATTTACGAGCCCATTGGTTGACGGGCAAATGTCCCAGAGTGGTTTTATGCTCCACCTTCAGAATGATATTTTAAGTGGGACGCTTTCGGAGGCTGTTCTTGGAAGAACGCTCAAGCGGCTTTTTGCGGATTATGGACAGAGATGGGACGGTGAGTTTGAAATACGTTCAAAGAATGAAATCCTAGTCCGTGACCCACAAACTGGCGGAATGAGACTTGCTCCCTTGGATGACCCAAGAGCTGTAGATGCATTAACCCAAATGATCACGGATCGTCTTGCTCAGGGTTTGGACAGAGGGAAAGGGTTTGTAAAACGCCTCAATCAAGAAAAACGTTATTATGAAGCCACAGCCGCACGTGCAAAGGACTATACAGAGCAACAACAAGCCCTCGCATCCTTAGATAAAGTCTATGACAAGTTGCAGCCCACCTTGGGGGAAAACCTCAGGTATTTTATGGACTATCAAGTGGGGTGGATGTACTTACGTTACTTCATGTGGAATTTTGCTGGGAAACAGAATGACACTCAAGGACATGGAGATTTTCAAAGTGGAAACTGGCTTTCTGGGATCGATGCCATAGATGCATTAAGGATTGGAAGTAGGGATACCCTCACTCAAGAGATGTCTGAAAACAGAGGCTTAAACAAATTCTATTATCTTCCATTTTTGCTGGGTTTGATTGGTTTAATATTCCAAATCGCACGCGACCCACGTGGTGCAGGTACTGTAGGCCTGTTGTTCTTTATGACTGGCCTCGCTATTGTTGTTTATCTCAACCAAACGCCAATGCAACCACGCGAACGTGATTACGCCTATGTGGGGTCATTTTATGCCTTTGCGATGTGGATTGGGATCAGCGTTTTTGCACTCTTCGATGCAGCGAGAAGAAGTGATTGGATGATTCACTTGCGCGGATTTGGCTTCCCATTTGGTGTAGGTGTTTTGTTTTATTTGTTAGAGCACCTCGGCGGAACACCTCATTATCTTTCATTGAGTATCTTATTTATGACGCTTACCGGTGCCCTGCTTTACGGCATTGCGCATGCATCACGGTTCATGGGATTGAACGAAAATTCACGCGCGCTTACCCTTGGTGGAATCATCCTCCTTGTGCCAATTTTGATGGCGTCTGAAGGGTGGGACGATCACAATCGATCGCACAGAACCACAGGTGTAGATTTTGCGAAAAACTATTTAGAGTCACTGGCGCCTAACGCGATCCTTTTCACAAATGGGGATAACGACACTTTCCCGCTTTGGTATGCACAAGAAGTAGAGGGTATACGCACGGATGTCAGGGTGTGCAACTTGAGTCTTTTGAATACGGATTGGTATATAGACCAAATGAAGCGCCGTGCCTACGAGAGTGCTCCGCTTCCTATTAAAATGTCTGAAGAACAGTACAGACAAGGTACCAGAGACATTGTGCTTCTCGAGCCAACAAGTTCACCTGGCTTTGTCGATTTGAAAGAAGCTTTACTTACGGCGCTAGATGACGACATTCAGAAAAATTATGGTGAGAAGCGTTATCCCTACTTCCCGACAAACAAGTTCAGTCTTCCCGTCGATTCTGCCCGTGTCCTTGCGCTCGGAATCGTCAATGCTGACGAAGCATCAACTGTTGTTGATGCTTTAGAATGGACTGTTGTAGATGGAAATGGCGAACCGTTACAGTACATATTAAAGAATCAACTCGCGGTATTGTCCATGTTGGCAAACAACGATTGGGAGCGCCCCGTATATTTTGCGGTGACGACTGGAGGAGATTCATACATCGGTCTTCAAGATTACTTCCGCCTAGAAGGTCTCGCATATCGACTCGTTCCGATTAAGTACGGGGAAAACCCTAATCCGAATTTAATTGGAGGCATTGAATCAGATGTGATGTACGAGAACGTCATGGAGAATTGGAGCTGGGGAGGCATGGACGATCTGGAGCACGGCATTTATATGGATGAGAACAACAGGCGTATGGTCACAAATGTTCGTCTCCAAATGGCAAATCTCGCCGACGCTCTCATAGATGTCAATGATCCACAACGTGCGCTGGAGGTGCTCGACAAATTGCTTCGCGTCACTCCTCAGGAAAACGTTCCTTACACGAGAGTTCTCATGCCTGTCGTAGAAGCCTATGCTGAATTAGCCAGTTCAGACAGTTTGCTTTCTCCTAACGCAAACAGCTTGGATGACTCGCAAAGAAAAGCCTCGTTAGATAAAGCCCAAGAACTTCTTCAAGCATTGTTTAAACAACAAGAGGAACTTGTAGAATTCGCACTTTCTTTAGATGCCGAGTATTTCACCGCGATGACCTATGAGATTGATCTTGCGCTTCAAATCAATGACAGGTTGATTCGAGTTTATAAATACTACCATCCTGAAGATCCCATCGTCGATCAATTGGACGCGCGTTTGGGACTTATGGAAACGCAAATTGAGGACTACGAAAGCAGTATCGTAGAACTTGGATTTATGGAATTCTAAAAAGGGAATGTCAGATGCTTAAGAAGGTAGCGATTTTATCTTCGGGGATGGGTTCAAATGCTCAAGCCCTTATCACGCACTTTGCATCGCAAGAAAATATTGAGGTCGCATATGTAGGGTCAAATCATGCCTCAGCAGGTGTCTTAGACAAGGCCCGTCTTTTCGAAGTACATCACGGTCATTTTACGAAAGCGGATTTGAACAATGGGACTTTACTGAACGCTCTGGAAAAACTTGATGTAGACTGGGTGTTGCTTGCGGGATTTCTTCTCATGATACCTGTTGAATTTTGTCGTCGGTATCAAGGTCGCATTTTAAATATTCATCCTTCGCTATTGCCCAAGTATGGGGGGAAGGGAATGTATGGGATACGAGTACATGAAGCCGTTTTTCAAGCAGGTGAAAAAGAAAGCGGGATGACCATCCATTATGTAAATGAGCATTATGATGATGGAGCCGTGGTATTTCAGGGCCGTGTAAAAATAGATGACGTCACAAATGCACAAGAAATTGCCGACAGAGTGTTGAAACTTGAACACACGTATTACCCAAGAATTTCGTCAGAGTTAATTACTTTGGACAAATAAATAATTTTGAATTCATGATTCTTGACCCTGCTCAACTTTTAAAAAGCACGATGGTGCTTTTTGCTGTGATTGATATTGTAGGAAGTATCCCCGTCTTAATGGATGTGAAGCGTAAATCGGGGGACATTCATCCGGGCAGAGCTTCCATAGTGGCACTTGGGATTATGCTGGCATTTTTATTTGTCGGAGAAGGGATTATTACTTTTTTAGGCGTGGATGTCAATAGTTTTGCTGTTGCAGGTTCGTTTGTCTTGTTTTTTATGGCGCTCGAAATGATTTTGGGAATAGAGCTTTTTAAGAGTGACGCCTCTTCTATGAAAACCGCCACGATTGTTCCCGTTGCCTTCCCATTAATTGCTGGGGCTGGAAGCATGACATCGATTTTGTCGTTAAGGGCTGAATTTGCACAACTCAACATTATGATAGCCATCATTATAAATATGGCCATTGTCTTTGTCGTACTTAAGAACTTGGGGAGAATAGAAACTTTACTCGGTGAAGGTGGTATTGCTGTTCTTAGAAAGGTCTTCGGGATCATACTACTCGCAATCGCCGTGAAACTGTTCGCAGACAATGCAAAGGATTTGGTCTAATTTATTCCAGAAAAAATGGCAAAGGTGACGGTATATACTGATGGAGGTGCGAGCGGGAATCCTGGTCCAGGAGGATATGGTGCTGTCATGCTTTCTGGAAAACATTATAAAGAGCTCAGCGGAGCGTTTCGTTTGACAACAAATAACAGGATGGAACTTCTTGCCGTGATCAAATCCCTAGAGGCTTTAAAGACACCAGGTACTGAAGTAACGGTTTACTCAGACTCGAAATATGTTGTCGACTCAGTCAAGAAAAAATGGGTTTTTGGGTGGGTGAAAAAGAACTTCAAGGGCAAAAAAAACCCCGATCTATGGAAGCGTTTTTTGAAAATTTATGAAATTCATAAAGTAGAATTCGTTTGGGTTAAGGGTCATGCAGGCAATGAATTCAACGAAGTAGCTGATAAGTTGGCTGTTTCAGCATATGCAGATGGTATCCTGCCTTTAGAGGTGGATGTTGCATACGAAGCGTCAGAAAAGGATTAGATTTGCAGTCTGATTAAACACATCAAGATGCGTACAGATTTATTTCAAGGACACGATTACTTTAATATGGACGATCTCCTCACAGAGGAGCAAAAGCTTATTCGTGATGCGGCCCGTGCTTGGGTCAAGCAAGAAGTGAGCCCAATCATTGAGGAAGCCGCTGAGAAGCAGGTTTTCCCTCAGCATTTGCTTCCAGGTCTTGGAGAGATTGGGGCTTTCGGTCCTTATATCCCTGTAGAATATGGAGGTGCTGGTTTGGACCAAATTTCCTACGGTCTCCTTATGCAAGAGCTCGAAAGATGTGATTCTGGACTGCGTTCAACCGCTTCAGTTCAGAGTTCTTTAGTGATGTACCCAATCTGGAAGTACGGTTCTGAAGCACAAAAAACAAAATACTTGCCCAAACTCGCAACTGGAGAGTGGATTGGATGCTTTGGTTTGACAGAGCCTGACCACGGATCTAATCCTGGTGGAATGATCACGAGTTACGTTGAAGATGGAGATGACGTCATCTTAAATGGCGCAAAGATGTGGATTTCCAATTCGCCATTTGCTCAAATTGCAGTCGTATGGGCGAAGAACGAAGAGGGCCGTATCCATGGACTTATCGTTGAACGAGGCATGGAAGGATTCACGACGCCCACAATGAAGGGCAAGTGGTCACTCAGAGCATCAGACACAGGCGAACTTATTTTTGACAATGTCCGTGTACCTAAAGCAAACATTCTTCCGGAAAAATCAGGGCTAGGTGCACCACTTGGATGCTTGGATTCAGCACGTTATGGAATCGCATGGGGTGCAATAGGTGCAGCATTAGACTGTTACGATACAGCACTTCGCTACTCCAAGGAAAGGATACAGTTTGGCAAACCCATTGCTGCGTTCCAACTCCAACAGAAGAAGTTGGCTGAGATGATTACAGAAATCACCAAGGCCCAATTTCTTACGTTACGCTTGGGTCAACTTCGTAACGAAGGACGTGCAACCACAGCTCAAATTTCTATGGCCAAACGTAACAATGTCGATATGGCAATAACCATCGCGCGCGAGGCACGTCAGATGTTAGGGGCAATGGGAATCATGAATGAATACCCGATTATGCGTCACATGATGAATCTGGAATCGGTGATTACATATGAGGGCACGCATGACATTCACCTCCTGATTACAGGAATGGACATCACTGGCGAAAACGCTTTTAAGTAAGAGTCGAAGAACCACACCCGAAGATTCAGGGTTTCGTTTCATATTCGAAACACCTTAATCAGCGTCCTCAAGGACAGGGAATTTTGAACGGAACCCATCTAGGGTCACGCGATTACAAACGAGCGTGATGGATTCCTCCATCTTGGCGTCGCTTAAAATCATACCATATGGGTCTACCCCTAAACTATCCCCACAATAGGCAATGATGTTTGGGTCAGAGCCTGTGCGATTGACACCCACGACGTAGCACTGATTTTCGATTGCCCGGGCTTGAAGCAACGTTCTCCAAGGATGACGGCGTACTTCAGGCCAGTTCGCCACGTAAAGTGCGACATCGTATGTGTTCGATATAGAATTCCTTGAAAAACATGGAAACCTCAAGTCGTAACATATCTGCAGGAGGATTCTCCACCCCCTGAATTCAACTACTTTTTGCGCTTCTCCTTTTTGATAATGTGTGTTTTCTTTCCCAAACGTGAAAAGATGTCGTTTGTCATAGTATTCGAAACGTCCATCAGGTCTTACAAACACACTCCGATTTCTAGCAACAGCGTCCTCAACCCTAAAAGCCACACTTCCTGTGATTGCGACATTGTACTTTTTTGCAAGGTCACGCATCCAATCTAATGTTTCGCCAGACTTCCATGTGTCTATAGCGTCGATATTCATTGAAAACCCCGTGGTGAATACCTCTGGAAGGACGATGAGATCAACATCCTCCTTCTCCTTCATCGCGCGCGCAATGCGTTCAGAAAAGGCCTTGCGATTTGCTGTGGGGTCTTCCCAAATGATCGGCGACTGTATCCCTAAAATATGGAGTAGGGCCTCCTTATTTTGACGTGAACTCATCGTGCTTTATAATACGTGTCAATCGCTCGGAGTTTTTTAATTGCGTCATCGATGGTGCTGTCGCCTTTTGCAAAACAAATTCTCAAACGCTTCTCTTCTTTTGCTTCTTGACTTCCGGGTTGTCTAAAGGGTGACAACGGTATCGTTGCGATGCCGTGCTTGATCGTCCACTCCCGAGCGACTTCAATGTCACCTCGAGAATCGAGTTTGCTGTAATCTAGGATTTGGAAATACCCGCCTTCTGCGGGAGAGAAAAGGAACGCGGTTCCATCCAAACCTTTTAAGAGTCTGTCGCGCTTCTTTTCATAAATAGGCCCCAGTTCACGCAGGTGTTTTGATGCATCATCTGTGGTGAGGTACTGCGCGAGTCCTCTTTGAATGGGTGCTCCCGTAGAGAACACATCGTACTGATGTATTTTTCTAAGTTCTCTTGTAATGTCTTCTGGGGCTGCAACCCAACCTATTTTCCATCCAGTTGCGTGAAGAAGTTTTCCGAAACTCCCGAACACAAGCGTTCTATTTTTAAGTCCAGGATGTCCAGCAGCACTTAAAAAAGGTCTACCATCGTGATTCATGGGCCCATAAACTTCGTCACTCAATAAAAAGCAATTTGATTCAGATAATACATCTGCGAGTGCGTTTAAACCCTCAGAAGTAAAGCACGCTCCAGTAGGATTGTGTGGTGCATTTATGACGACTAATTTGGTGTTGACTGAAATAAGATTGCGAATAACTTCTGGATCTATTGCGCCTCCAGGTCCACCTAAATTTGGAGGTTGAGGGATTGCTGCTCGCACGATGACGCCTCCTGCAAGATGAACAGCAGGTGCGTATAAATCGTATGCAGGATCTACGATAATGACTTCGTCTCCAGGCAATACAAGCGCCTGAATTGACGCAAACAGCAAAGACGATGCGCCAGCGCCGATGGTGATTTCAGAGTCTGCATTGTAAACTGCGCCATGTGCTTGAGTGTACATTTTAGAGATCCAAGTACGAAGTCCTGGATCTCCCGCCATCGGTGCATATTGATTGTAGCCTTCATCAATCGCTTGCTTGACAGCTTCTTTAAGGTTTGTGGGAGGGGACAGGTCAGGGAAACCCTGTGCCACATTCAGCGCCTCATGTTCTGCAGCCAAAGCTGACATTGTTGTAAAAATCGTTGTACCTACCTCGGGCAATTTAGATGGGGGCAGTGTAGGCATTTTCATTTTAATGATTTGAATCAATCAACGCGTGATTGCAAGTTTTGTCGTGGCTGAGGTTTTGCCGTCAGCGTTTGTTGCGAAGATTAAATAGACACCATATGGGGCCAACGTTCCATCACTTAGCCTCCCATCCCAGACCGCCCGGCCTCCCATTGACTCAACAACCGCAATGACTCTCCCGGATGCATCTGTGACATGTACCGTACTCTCAAAGGCTAAACCGTCAATGGTAATGGGTCCCTCATGAAAAGCATCCACTGGATTAGGAAACACAAATACATTTTCCATTTGGGAATCCCAATTGGTGGCTTCGCCTAAGTATGAAATTATGCCACGCGTGGTGGCGATGAAGACCTCTCCACTGGCTTGGTTAATCGCTATGTCTTGAATGTTGTCTGAAGGTAGGGGGCTGTTTGCGGGTGATAATTGAAGTTCTATGGTGAGGCCATCATCACTAAGCACATAGATGCCAGATCCAGAGGTTCCGATCCATTTTCTATTTCCACCATCAATCTGTATAGAGGTGACTTCTTCTGTTTCTAGAAGGTACTGGTAATTTCCGTCTTGCTGAATAAGTATTTGAGATGCGGTCGTTTCATAGTCATTTTCAAACAGCGAAGCTGACCGATAGAATATTGCAGGTCCAGAAGCTGTGCCAATCCAAATCTCTCCATCCAAATCTTCCTCAAGTGAGTTGATGTAATTTGATGGGAGCGCTCCGAGTTCATTGTCGATGCTTAGAAATCGCCAATCATCATCTGAGGTGTTTTCAGGTGTCCCGTTTGGATCGAAAACCAGAAGCCCTCCTCCTCTTGGCAGAATCACCCAAACATTGCCGTCCCTTGTCACCATAAGTTCACCCACATTGTCGCTTGAGGTAAGGTCATCCCCTAAATCCATTGCAACGAATGTGCCGTCTGCCAAGCGCACTTGCAATGGGTAATTGCTGAAAAAGTTTGTAAACCAAACGTTTCCAAATTTGTCAAAATCCACTCCTGGAACTCCCGTCCTTGGACTCCCACCGAAATCCCCCTGCTGTATGGTGCTGTTGGATTCATTCCAAATCTCAACGATCTCACCATCGAGGACTTCAATAAGCCCCTCTTCAAATGATCCAAACATCACATGTTTGGGGTTGAGGGGGTCAATACTGACTGCCATGTAGTCTCTGATCCCAGAGATGTCATTTTCCCCATCGACGTCATCAACATCTATCCAGTCCCCGTCCACGAAGCCATGAATTCCTGCAGAGTTGTAGTTTGGCACCCAAGATGCATCAACCCCTCCTGTTGCAAGCCACAAGTTTGAGTTCCAGCAATCTATTTTTCTTACATCTGCTGTTGCTGGTCCTGTGGGTTCAAAAACGCCATTTTCTAGCCCTGCTTCAGGTTCTGAAACATATCTTAACAGACCACCAATTCTGCTCGCAATCCAAACCACACCTGGCCCAGTGACGTCAAACGCAACATCTCGAACCTGCATCCAATCCCCAAATTCATTGTTTTCTGGCACAGGGTTGTATTCAGAATCATAAAGGTCAACACCACAACAACGACCCAAAACAAGCGTATCCGAAGCAACGTCCAGTCCCCACAATTCTTCACCCTCCAATGCCCATCCTGGAAATATTTCCGATGTGCCATCGGCGCGCATGATCCATAATCGACTTGTTGCACCTTGGCTTAGGTTAACAAGAATGTCCCCACCGAAACGTTCTATTTCGCTCGTGTAATGGTCGGGTGCTTCTGGCAAATCCTCCCACCTGGTCCATGCATCAGCGCCAGATAGAAATTGATGATTCACCGGTGCCTCAAAGACCCCAGCATCTGTGGCGACAACCCATTTATCTCCGACCAAACAGACATCCAAAACTTCTCGTAAGTCTTGAGATCCAGTCACAAACCATGTATCTCTTACCTCGAATTTCTCGAGGTCTAAGACCACCACGCCAAAACCACACGCCAGGTACGCTCCGTCATCGAAAACGAGAATCTTCCGGATTCCTTTGTCACCGATGAGGCTACTTGTAATGATGTCGGGCATATTGTACGTGGCCCCATTTGAGAACAAATCGATATTCCCGTCTGCATATCCTACGATTAAGACCTCAGTGGGTCCATACCAGCTCATGGCTGTAGGATTTGATTGAGAAAGGCCTTGAATTTGACTTATTCTCGTGGTCAGGTTCGTGGACGATTCAACTTTAAAAACTGCATACTCGGTTCTGGCAAAAGCGATACTTGCACCATCTTCATCTAACCCTGCGATGACTTCGAGCACAACACCATAAGGGAAATAATCTTTCCAGGTGCCTACGGGTCGATTCTCCTGAGCAGAAACTTCTCTTAGGCCAGGTCCCAATATGAAAATCAGAGACCACCCTACATAAAAGAGGCGTTTTATAAAATTTATTCTGCAGTTCATAATGTGCACTAAGTACGCCTCTAAGTTCGGAATATTGTGCTCATTGTAGCGTTTTGTAGCGAAAAACTTGCCACCCCTCTGTTTCGAGTTTTTCCATCGCTGCCTCATCCGCCAATTCGTAGATATATCCACGTTTTGAGTGTTTTGCTCTCACGATAGACCAAACGATTAATAACGCAAGTAAATTCTCGACCTCCTCAAAGCCCAGCTTTGCAAGTTTTGCAACTTGCACAAATCGAAGTTCTCGACCTTCCCTCCAGGCGGTAAACAAATTGCCAACATGAATGTCATATCTGAATTCCGATCGTTCCTGTCTCATTTGATATTGCATCACTTTTACCATGACTGAGTTCGCCTTATGAATCCGGTCCTCTCGTCTTATGAAGGCATCCCACTTGGTGACACCATTGTCATTCACCGTTTCAACAAAGTGAGGTCGTGAATTTGATTTTGGGATTTTTACCTCGAGCACACTCAAATGTCCTACTTTCCAAACTTGAATGTCGAAATTAATGGCGGGCCTACAGTACATATTGGAAGCGGCCTCAATCATGTGATACTCCTCTGAGGTGTTGCAACCCGCGACGTTGCCATTGTCCTTTACCCCAATTAACAATCTCCCACCATCTGTATTTGCAAAGCCTGCCATGGTTTTTGCAATCTTTCTAGAATCGTCAATCCGGAGTTTAAAGTCCTGATTTAAATGCTCTCCTTCCTCGATTAATTTCAGTACAAAAGACATTTTTCGAAGATAAGTATAAGATAACAGACTTAATCACCCTTGTTTTCCTGATAGATTGCTTACTTTTGCAGCGGACAAAGAGGTATAGAATGAAAATTGAGGGGCAAAAGCCCTATTTTTTTGTGCTAAACTTTTATCCCAAACTATTTAAAAACTGTTGAACAAAACGCCGTGATCGACTCGAGGGCTGTACATAAGTTAGCGAACGAATTCCTTGAAGGAGGTTCGGGCTTTGTCGTGGATGTTAAAGTCGCAAGCGGTAACGTGATAAAAATTGCGCTCGAAAATGACGGACAGACGTCTATTCAAGACTGCGTTGCGTTAAGTCGTCATATTGAAGGTAGTTTTGATCGGGAAGAAGAGGATTTTTCTTTAGATGTTGGGTCTCCTGGTCTAGACCAACCCCTTAAAGTTTTGCGACAGTATTTAAAGCTCATCGGCAAACAAGTTTCCGTTCAACCGATTGAAGGCAAGAAGATGGTGGGGGAACTGGTGAATGTAGATGAAGAAAATGGAATGTTACAAGGTTTGGTCCTAAAGACACGCGAAAAAAAGCGCATCGAAGGACGGAAAGCCAAGCAATGGGTTGAAGAGGAGCACAAGCTTCAAGCCAGTGATATAGAATGGACAAAAGTGATAATTTCTTTTAAATAAGGCACAATGCAACTGAACCTGATAGATTCGTTTCGCGAATTCAAAGATTTCAAAAACTTCGACAAGGAGACCATGATGGCTATCCTAGAAGATGTATTTAGAAATATGATAATTAAGAAGTTTGGCTCTGATGAGAACTTCGATTTAATCATCAACCCTGAGAAGGGAGACCTCGAAATTTGGCGTAACCGCGAAATTGTGGCCAACGACGCCGTAGAAGATTCGAACGAACAAATCTCGCTTGAAGATGCCCTCAAGATTGAGGCTGACTTTGAAGTAGGTGAGGAAGTTTCAGAAGAAATTTTACTCGAGTCCTTCGGACGTCGGGCTGTTCTTTCTCTTCGCCAAAACCTAGTCGGTCGTATCATGGATATCGAGAAAGATGCGATATACCAGAAGTATAAAGAGCGTATCGGTGAGGTAATCACGGCAGAGGTTTATCAAATCTGGAAGCGAGAGATTCTTCTTGTGGATGATGATGACAATGAAGTGGTGATGCCACGTGACCACCAAATACCTGGCGATTTCTTTAAAAAAGGAGACAGCATCCGCGCAGTTGTAGCTGCCGTCGAATTACGAAACAATACGCCCCGAATCATCCTTTCTCGTACTGCACCGGAATTCTTAGAACGTCTCTTCGAATCGGAAGTCCCTGAAATTTTTGATGGACTTATTACAATTAAGAAAATTGTAAGATCTCCTGGTGAGAGAGCAAAAGTAGCCGTTGAGTCTTATGACGACAGGGTTGATCCTGTAGGTGCTTGTGTAGGCATGAAAGGATCGAGAATACATAGTATTGTTCGTGAACTTCGCAATGAGAATATTGACGTGATTAACTGGACAGAAAACAAGGAACTCCTCATGTCTCGTGCGCTAAGTCCAGCAAAAATTTCGTCCATCACGCTTAAAGACGAATCAGAGAGGGCTGAGGTTTACCTGAAACCTGATCAAGTTTCTCTCGCGATCGGTAAAGGAGGGAACAACATTAAACTGGCAGGTTTATTAACTGGATATGAAATCGACGTTTTCCGCGAAGAAGATGAATCTGAGGAAGATGTTGAATTGATGGAGTTCAGTGATGAAATCGATGCTTGGATTATAGAAGAGTTCATAAAAATCGGTTGTGACACTGCACGTTCAGTACTCGACTTAGATGAAGAAGGTCTCATCTCACGTACGGATTTGGAAGCGGAGACTGTAAAAGAAGTTATAAGGATCTTAAAGAAGGAACTCGAATAATTCACATGTAAGTCGATCATTCAACATCTAAGTTGTTAGCTGTTTCTTGAGAGACTTCAATTTATAGACCCTTCATCCCCTAACTTCCCCAACGATAACAAAGCCCATGGCCGACGCAAATAAACCAGTACGATTAAGTAAAGCAGCCCGTGAATTCAATTTAGGCATTGGCACCATTGTTGACTTCCTTGATACAAAAGGGATCAGCGTGGATGCTAATCCCAACACGAAACTCACCCCGGATGTTTATGCGATTGTGCGCGGAAATTTCCAAGGAGATAAAGAGGATAAGGAAGCGGCCCAAAGGTCTTCAGTCACTGTTTCTGAACGCGAAAATATCACGCTTGCAAGCGCAAGAAAACGTCCAGCAATGAAAGTTGAGGCTGAAGAGCAAGAAATTGATCTCAGTATTTTCAAGAAGAGTGATGCACAGCCTGATGTTGCAAGATCTAAAAGCGTTGAGGATGAATTGGCTATAGCTGCTGAGCAACAAAAAGCAAAAGCGGCATCAGAAGCTGCGTTAAAAGCGGCTGAGGAATCAGCAGCTGAAGAAGTGGCCAAGAACGCAAAGGTGGCACAAGCTGAAGCTGAAGCCACTGAAGCTGCAAAAGCAGCAGTCCAAGCTGCTGAAGCCGCAGCGCAAGCTGCTGAAGCTGCAGCGCAAGCTGCTGAAGTCCAAGCTGCCGAAGCCAAAGTTGTCGCTGCAACAAAAGACAAAGAATCGAAGGTAAAGGGGTCAGTAAAAACACCAGAGATCAAAGGTTTAAAAGTTCTTGGGAAATTGGACTTTGAAGCGCAAGCAAGGGAAGCCTCTGAAAAGAAAGCCGCCGCCGTTATTGCAAGAGCAAAGGCGAATGCAGAAAAAGATAAGATTGTTGTAAAATCTGCTTTGCCAGATATCGTTGTTTCACCAGATGAAACTGTAGAAAAGCAATCTGGTCCGACGATTAAAACCAAAGTAGAGAAGCTCTCTGGCCCCAAAGTGGTTGGAAAAATTGACCTTCCGGTCGAGAAGAAAAAGACCAAGGACAATGGCAAACGTAAACGTGTAAGAGTAAAGGTTGATATAGAAAAGCAAGCAAAGACTACAGGAAGAGGCGTAGGTCGACCTGGTTCAGCTGGAGCCGGAGGTCGTGTTGGAGCGAATAAGGGCCCAGGTGGAGCAGCTAGAGGAAAAGGCCAAGTAGGGCGCGGCGGCGCAAATAGAGGGCCAGGAAACAGAGGTGCAGTTAAAAAAGAGGTGAGTCAGGAAGATATCAAGAAAGAAATCAGAGATACACTTGCACGTCTTTCAGGTGGCAAGAAGTCGAAGTCTTCTAAGTTGAGGCGTGCAAAACGGAAGGATATCAAAGAACGTTCGGATGATGAAATGGTCCGTCAGCAGTTGGAGGAGACAGTCCTTAAACTAACTGAATTCGTGACCGTTCAGGAGCTTGCAACAATGATGGATAAGTCTGTCAATGATGTCATTTCTGCGTGTATGACTTTGGGGATCATGGTTTCAATTAATCAGAGATTAGATTCAGAAACGATTACGATGATTGCTGAGGATTTCGGATTTGAAGTCGAATTTGTAAGTTCGGATCTCGAGGATTCAATCGAATTAGAACAGGACAATGAGGAAGATTTGGTTTCTCGACCTCCAATTATCACAGTCATGGGTCACGTTGACCATGGTAAAACCTCACTTCTGGATTACGTGCGAAAAGCCAATGTGATTGCAGGTGAAGCAGGAGGGATTACCCAACATATTGGCGCTTATTCTGTCGTTGTCGAAAGTGGGCAACAGATTACATTCTTAGATACGCCAGGTCACGAGGCTTTCACGGCCATGCGTGCTCGTGGTGCTCAAGTTACTGATTTAGCAATCATTGTTATTGCTTCTGACGATGCGGTAATGCCTCAAACAAAGGAGGCTATTCACCACGCTCAAGCTGCTGAAATACCTATGATTTTTGCGCTTAATAAGATGGACCGAGAGGAGGCGAATCCAGATAAGATCAAAAAGGAACTCAGCGAGATGAATGTGCTGGTTGAGGAGTGGGGAGGAAAGTATCAGTGCCAAGAAATCTCTGCGAAAGAGGGAACAAATATTGAGGAATTACTTGAGAAAGTACTTTTAGAAGCCGAGATGCTTGAATTAAAAGCAAACCCTGCAAAACGTGCTGTCGGAACAGTCGTTGAAAGTACATTAGATATTGGACGTGGATATGTCACAAATCTGTTGGTTGAGGCTGGAACGTTGCACGTTGGAGACCCGATACTTGCGGGCCAATATTCAGGTAAAATAAAAGCGATGTTTGATGAACGCGGAAACCGTGTTGACTCAGCAGGGCCTTCTGTTCCTGTCTCTGTTCTTGGTTTTGATGGAGCGCCTAATGCAGGAGATAATTTCAACGTGTTTGAAGATGAGAAAGAAGCGCGTACAATCGCTGTTAAAAGACAGCAGCGTCAACGTGAGCAGGGTGTTCGTACTCAGAAGAGTGTCACTCTTGAGGAATTGGGACGTCGTATCGCAGTGGGAGAATTCAAGGAGCTCAACCTGATTGTTAAGGGTGATGTGGATGGGTCTATCGAGGCACTCGGGGATTCTCTTGAAAAGCTTTCTACTGAGAAGGTTCAAGTGAAGATTATACACAAGGCAGTAGGTCAGATTTCAGAATCAGATATTCTCCTGGCGTCAGCTTCAAACGCTTACATTATTGGCTTCCAAGTACGTCCTTCAGCAACTGCGCGTAGACTCGCTGAAGAAGAGGAAGTACAGATTAAGCTATACTCTGTCATCTATAAAGCAATTGAAGAGATTAGAGAAGCAATGGAAGGGCTTCTGTCCGCAAAGATCGAAGAGAAAGTTGTAGGAAGCGCTGAGATTCGTGAAACCTTTAAGATTTCTAAAATTGGAACGATCGCCGGCTGTATTGTCAATGAAGGTAAGATTTTACGTTCCAGCAAGGTTCGTGTGCTTCGTGAGGGAATCGTGGTTTATACCGGCTTGCTAGGTTCGCTCAAGAGATTCAAAGACGACGCAAAGGAAGTCGCAAAAGGATACGAGTGCGGACTCAATATTGATAAGTTTAACGACATTAAAGTCGGAGACGTTATCGAGGCTTACGATGAAATAGAAGTCAAGCAAACGTTAGACAGTTAATCTGCGGGCTTTCAAAGTTTGGGGGTTTCAATGTCTGTTGGGACAATGACTGCATTGGGGTAGCTTTTTTTCAATACCCCCAATTCAAATTCGGCTTCCCATCTGTCCCTGTAATTTCCTACGGAGACGATGTAGTTTGGTGCGATTGATTCAAGATAGACTTTTTTTCCGGCAAGGTGACGTCTGCACTTGGCGCGAACCTCACGTGCACTTTCTAGATCGCCAAAATGAATTTGAACACGATACCCTTTGAGATGCTTAACCTCCTCAAGCGCCTTTGCATTGATCCTCATTATTGAGGAATCCATATAAACTTGAACGTGCCCCATTCCGATTCTCTTTTCTAAAACGCCGATTCCATTTGTGTCATTGATGGAATCAATCTTCTCAATGATGTTTGTGTCAATCTTAGTGCAGCTGTCCGAAGGGATTGTTTGTTCAGCAGCCTGGGTTGTGTCGGGTGCGAATCGAAATATGTTTTTCCACCAAGAGCTGCCATGCTGAGCGAAGCTCGATGAAG
This sequence comes from uncultured Flavobacteriales bacterium, assembly GCA_905480095.1. Classification (GTDB taxonomy): domain Bacteria; phylum Bacteroidota; class Bacteroidia; order Flavobacteriales_D; family Sanyastnellaceae; genus UBA974. Next base: position 31,563 of record CAJQPF010000011.1, on the reverse strand, counting down.
GTTCAGCGAAGAAACACAAAGCCAAAATTGTGAAGTTTAAAATAAATCGAACAAGCTTATTCATGATGCAAATCTAATGGATGTATTCATTTTTAGCGTCTTACAAATAGAAATTTGTTTGGAAACAGTCTAAATAAGCAGAACTGATGACATTGCTATGACAAAATGATGTGATAAACGTAAATTTCATTGTATTTTTGCACGATAATTGAGTGTACTCGATTGATATGAAAAAACCTATGAACAGTCGTTTGATCCGCGTTCAACATCTAGCAGTAGCTATATGTACAGTACTATTTGTCCAGGTATCTGGAGCAAGTGCACAAAGCATCTGGGAGGCTGGTGACCCTATAAGTGGCCAAACACTTTTTAATACAAATTGTGCGTCTTGCCATAAAATCACTGATGAAGTCCTTGTAGGGCCTGGTTTGTTAGGTATTCAGGATCGATGGGGGTCAAGCGAAGAGATGCTTGTTCAATGGATTCAAAATCCCCAAGAGGCCCATGAATCTGGAGACAAGTACATCAAAGGTTTGGTCGATCGTTATGTAGGCACTTACGGATGGATGACAGCGCAAGCTGTTACGAAGGAGGAAATAGGAGACATTATGGCCTACGTAAGTAACCCCCCAGAAGTTATAGGGGGTACTGCTGATGCGAGTGCAGATTGTCCGACGATAGATGATAACAAAGCAGAAGAACCTGAATCCGGTAATGCGATTTGGTTCCTGATCTTGTTGGTTCTTTTCATTGCGATTGCACTTGGTGCGTCAGGTGTGAAGCGATCACTTACAGATGTGTTGGCAGAGAAAAATGGTGAGGAAATGTTGCCTGATTCTAGTTACATGCAGCGTTTAGGCGGATGGGTTTGGAATAACCTTGTGTTTGTTTCTTTGCTTGGCGTATTCTTTGTCTTATATCTTGTAGTAGCAGGCTACTCAACGCTTATGGACATCGGTCTTTATGCCGACTACAGCCCAGATCAACCCATTGAATTTATCCACAGCATTCACGTGTGTGAGAACGAAATAGACTGTAAGTATTGTCATCACAGTGCGTACGAGTCCAAACATGCTGGGATCCCGAGTGCAAACGTTTGTATGAACTGCCACAAAGCAATAAAGAAAGGAAAAAGATCAGGCACAGCAGAAATCGAAAAGATTTACGCTGCGATAGGTTTTGACTCAAATTCTGGAACCTACATAGACGGTGAAGGAGAGATTGGTAATTTATTGCCTCAGGACAGCTATGACGGGGAGCCTATCAAGTGGAACAAGGTACATAACCTTCCTGATCACGTGTTCTTCAGCCATCAGCAACATGTAACTGTCGGAGGTTTGCAGTGCCAGAACTGTCACGGTGACGTCAGCACATACAGTGTAGGTCGAATTGCTCCTGTGGAGGAAATTAATGAATTGGTGGATGCATTTCCAGGTTTAATTCAACTGTCAAAGCCTACCCTAACTATGGGATGGTGTTTAGAATGCCACAATAAGGCAGAGGTTGATCTGACCAGCAACGGATATTACGAAGAGCTTCACGAACGACTCAATGACTCTGAAAGAGGCAATGAGGAATTACGTCGCTACCTAGAAGATGATAAAATCACTGTTAGAGAACTTGGCGGCTGGGAATGCTCCAAGTGTCACTATTGAACCCCTGATTCAGACGCCACATGGCTAATACGAAAAAATACTGGTCCGGTTTAGACGAATTAGACGGCACGGCTGCTTTCCAGGAAATCCAATCGAAGGAATTCCAAGAGCAAATCCCTGTCGACAAATTTTTAGCAGACGAGAAATTAAATTCCACGACCACAGGTCGCCGAGATTTTTTGAAATTCATGGGATTTTCTCTCACGGCAGCCACACTTGCTGCGTGTGAGACACCCGTCATAAAATCGATTCCATACACAAATAAGCCAGCCGAAATTACGCCTGGTGTTGCGAATTACTATGCGTCTTCCTACTACGACGGATTGGACTATGCGAATATTTTAGTTAAAACAAGAGAGGGGCGTCCGATTTTCGTGAAAGGAAATGCTGCCACTGGTCTAGGAGCTGGTAAAGTGAATGCGCGTGTGATCGGTTCTGTCATGGAACTGTATGACAAAGCGCGTCTTGAAGGCCCTACTAAAAATGGGGAGGCGACAACGTGGTCTGAACTTGATGCTGCAGTTTCTGCCTCAATGAATGGCAATGGAAGAGCCGTTGTTCTTTCAAATACGATTGTCAGTCCATCTACAAGAAAAGCGATCGAATCACTTGGCGCTGAACATATTCAATACGATGCGATTTCTTACAGCGCGCTTCGTGAAGCACAAGCTGCATCTTTTGGTGTAAATGCAGTTCCACATTATGACTTTTCAAAAGCAAATGTCGTTGTCAGCATCGCAGCGGATTTCTTAAATTCTTGGCTTACTGCAACGCAGTTTGCACCTGATTACGCTTCACTAAGAAACCCAAACAGTGGGTCTCAATCAAAGCATTTTCAGTTTGAATCGGTCATGTCAATGACAGGAACGAACGCAGATGTTCGCACAATGATTAGCCCATCTGAGGAAGGGAAAGTCGCAGCAGGAATCCTTTCTGTTTTAAAAGGGGGTACAGTATCGAACTTAGATGCAAAACTTTCTGCTCGGATTAAAGCTGCTGCAAATGCACTTTCAGGTTCTAAGGGAGAATCATTGCTGATCGCTGGAACAAACGATCTATCAACTCAGACGATTGTCGCAGCGATCAACCAACTGTTGGGGAATTACGGAACGACAATTGACTTAGAAAGACCTTCTCAAGCGTATCGCGGAGATGAATCTGCAGCGGCACAATTAATCGCTGACATGAATTCTGGCAAGGTGTCCACACTCATCACATATGGTTGTAATCCTTCCTACGACATGCCAAACGCTCAAGCCTTTAATTCTGGCTTAGCGAAGGTTTCAACTTCTGTGAGTATGAATGGCGTTGCAGATGAAACGGCAAGTCGTTCAACATTTGTCGCACCTGATCACCATTATCTTGAAAGCTGGAATGACTTAAGTCTTCGCGCAGGCCGAATAGATCTTGTCCAACCTGCTATTGAACCTCTGTTCAATACAAGAGCGGCACAAGAGTCATTCCTGGTTTGGTCAAGTGCTGAAAATTCAGATTGGTACACCTTCCTTCGCAGCCAGTACAATGCTGCATACACATTGGACGCTCTTTACTCTGATTCGGATTGGAACAGTGCCATTCATGATGGAAATATGGCGGGAAATGACGTGTCCGAATCACCAAATTATGCGGCCCCAATTGAGACTTCGCTTGCAGAGCGAAAAGTGTCAAAAGTGACGGGAGGTGATATGGAATTGGTCACTTACGTCAAGGCAACAGCAGGCGCAGGACAGCATGCAGCCAATCCATTTCTTCAAGAGACACCAGATCCAGTTTCTAAGGTGACTTGGGACAACTATGTAACAATGTCTAAATCAGATATGGTTGCACTGGGTCTGAACACATATATCGCTCAAGAAGATCTGGCAACAGTTGTGAAAGTCACTGTAGGAGATAAGCAAATTGAACTTCCGGCATTTATGCAACCGGGTCAGAAACCAGGTACGATTGGTATTGCTTTGGGTTATGGAAGAGGGTCAAAGGGTGAAAAGATTGGTCAGGCAGCTTATCAAACGGGTGAGAAAGGACAGCATCTGATGCTAGATTCCGGTCTCCCGATGCCTATCGGAGTGAATGCATTCCCTCTGACTTCAAATTCTGAAGGAAACACTATTTATGCGAACTACGATGTAAATGTCGAGGCAACAGACAGAGAGTATCCACTTGCTTGTACTCAAATTCACAACACCTATATGGGGCGTGATTCTGTCGTTCGTGAAACGTCATTTGATTCATACCTCGCTGAAGCGGATAAGCCAAAAGGAAAAGCCTCTTGGAACATGGCTCATGCTCTGAATGTTCACGATGATACCAATCATGACGGTGTAATTGATGCAAGAGATAAGGAAAACACAAGTGAGTTTGATCTTTGGCATAGCCATCCAGTAAAAGATGTGGGACATCGATGGGGCATGACGATTGATTTAACAACCTGCACGGGATGTAGTGCGTGTGTCACAGCGTGTAGTATCGAGAATAATGTGAGCGTTGTGGGTAAGGATGAGGTGCTTCGTCACCGTGACATGCATTGGATCAGAATCGATCGTTATTACGCTTCAGATTTTTCTCTCGAGAAAGGGGAGGAGGAAGGCGTTGGCGTTATTTCTAGCTATGGTCTGATGGAGGACCCAGCTGAGAATCCACAAACTGTTCACATGCCTATGATGTGTCAGCACTGCAACCACGCTCCCTGCGAGACGGTTTGTCCTGTAGCTGCTACCACGCATAGCAATGAGGGCTTAAACCAAATGACTTACAACAGATGTATTGGCACGCGTTACTGCGCGAATAACTGCCCTTACAAGGTTCGTAGATTCAACTGGTTCAACTACAAAGGAAACTCGAAATTTGAAAATGTAAATCCAGCGCACGATTCTCTCGCACGTATGGTTCTCAATCCCGATGTAACTGTTCGTGCCCGTGGCGTCATGGAGAAATGCTCAATGTGCGTTCAGCGTATACAATCTGGCAAACTAGAGGCAAAAAAGTCTGGGTCCGCAATTAATGATGGTGAAATCGTTACAGCTTGTGCTGAAGCGTGTCCATCAAACGCAATTGCATTCGGAGATTTAAATGACACTGGTTCGCAGGTACGGGCCATTTCAGAAAATAATCGTTCATACCACGCACTCGAGGAAATTGGTGTACAACCAAATGTCTTCTATATGACGAAGGTGAGGAATGTAGATAGTAACGAAGCTTGATTTAACTACAATGCAGAAAGAATCAGCAATACGCGAACCGTTAATCCTAGGTCACAAGACCTATAAGGATATTACAGATGATGTGGTCGGCCCGATTATGGGTCCTGCTTCACTCGGCTGGAAAATTTTGATTACCATATCGAGCATCATTGCTATTTATGGCATTGGCTCAATTTTATACCTCATAAGCACCGGTGTTGGCGTTTGGGGTTTGAATAAAACTGTGGGATGGGCATGGGACATTACGAACTTCGTATGGTGGGTAGGTATTGGTCACGCTGGAACCTTGATTTCTGCAGTTCTCCTTCTGTTCCGACAAAAATGGCGGATGGCGATTAACCGTTCAGCAGAAGCAATGACCATCTTTGCGGTGATTATGGCTGCCGTTTTTCCAGGAATACACATGGGACGGATTTGGTTGGCGTATTATGTGTTCCCATTGCCCAATCAATTCGGGTCACTTTGGGTCAATTTCAACAGCCCACTTCTTTGGGATGTATTTGCGATTTCAACCTACTTTTCAGTCTCACTTGTGTTCTGGTATGTGGGATTGATTCCTGATTTCGCGACCATTCGCGACAGGGTCACGAAGCCATTTGCTAAGAAAATGTATGGCATTATGAGTTTTGGTTGGAGTGGACGTGCAAAACATTGGAATCGTTTTGAAGAGCTCAGTTTGGTGCTTGCGGGGATTGCGACCCCACTTGTATTCTCTGTGCACTCCATTGTATCTATGGACTTTGCGACGTCAGTCATTCCAGGATGGCACACGACAATTTTCCCTCCTTACTTTGTATCTGGAGCGGTGTTTTCTGGGTTTGCCATGGTTCAAACGCTCTTGCTCGTGATGCGTAAAGCTTACAAGCTCGAAGACTATATCCATGTGAAGCATGTCGAGTACATGAACATCGTAATTATTGTGACGGGTTCCATTGTGGGTGTCGCTTATCTGACTGAGTTATTTATTTCTTGGTATTCTGGGGTAGAGTATGAAAGCTATGCATTCATCAACCGTTTTTCAGGACCCTATAAAGCGGCTTACTGGACGATGATGACCTGCAACGTCATAAGTCCCCAACTGTTCTGGTTTAAGAAAATCAGACGGTCCTTGGTGGCGACATTCATCTTATCAATCGTGGTCAATATCGGAATGTGGTTTGAGCGTTACGTCATTATCGTGACCTCTCTTCACAGAGATTACCTTCCTTCTAGTTGGGGAGAATTTATTCCTACAGCAACTGATGTTGGAATATTTATTGGCACGCTGGGAATATTCCTGACACTTTTTCTCGCCTTTACAAGATTCTTTCCGGTACTCGCGCTGAATGAGCTAAAGACGATCTTAAAGTCCAGCGGTGAGTCATACAAAAATGAACAAGTCAAATAATACCATGATGAAAAAGGTATTCCACGTCATGTACGACGACGACGAAAAGCTACTGGTGGCTGCGCGTGAACTTGTAAGCAAGGGCATACATGTAAACGAAGTTTATTCACCATTTCCCATTCACGGGATAGACCCTGTTATTGGAATTAAGCGTACCCGATTGGCAATTGCATCTTTCATGTATGCCATGACAGGCTTGTCATTGGCAGTCTTCTTTATGTGGTATACCATGATATCTGATTGGCCTATGAATATCGGGGGAAAGCCAAGTTTTTCTTTTCTAGAAAATTTACCAGCCTTCATCCCTGTATCATTTGAGTTCTCAGTCTTCTGTGCAGCCCATGGCATGGTCATTACATATCTTCTCCGCAATGGAACACTCCCTGGGATGCCTGCGACAAACCCTGATCCCAGAACGACTGATGACAAGTTCGTCATGGAGATTACGACCGATACAAATAGTATGAATGCTCAGGATCTTGAATCGGAAATTAAGAAGACGGATGTTTTCGAACTAAGCATCAAAGACGTGAAGGAATCATGATGTACAAAACAATACAACACACCACTTTAGTGATTGTAGCTTTTGCTATGGTGACTTCATGCACAACAGATCCAAATAGTCCAGGAGTGGAATACATGCCTGACATGTATAGATCTCCTGCGATTGAAGCTTACGTTGATTATGGCGAGGACCCGTACTATGTGACTGAGGAAGTGGCGGTGTCTCAACGCAACCAGCAAAGTGCACGCAAGCCTGTTGCAGGCTCAATTGCATTTCAAGGAGATGACAAGGCGTTTGGCCTTCCATACCCTTATTCAAATACGCCAGAGGGCTATGAAATGGCGGGAAAAGAGAATCGTTCTCCACTACCTACAACTCTAGAAAACATTGAGGCCGGAGCGTTAACTTTTGGGTTAATGTGTTCTCATTGTCATGGCGAGACAGGAAAAGGAGATGGTGCCATTTCTAAGAATGGCCATATCCTTGGTATTCCCGATTTCTCAGCGAAGTTGAAAGACCTGCCAGAAGGAAAGATGTATCACACCTTAATGTATGGAAAAGGTCTCATGGGTTCTCATGCATCTCAGATTTCTCCCAAAGGGCTTTGGCAGATTATACAATACATTAAAGTCATGCAAAATGGGGGGGAGATGCCTTCCTTTAACGAAGATGGTGCGGAGGCAATGACTGAAAATCAAAATAACAACTAACCATGGAATTCAAATTTGAAGGACGTGCTAAGCTGATTACTCAAGTCTTAATGGCTGTGGGGTTAATCGCTCTTGTTGGAGGATATCTAACAGACCATTCTGATCATCACCAAAGATGGTGGGCGAATTTACTTGTAAACGGATTTTTCTATTTTTCTATTTCTTTGGCAGCACTGTTTTTCTATGCACTTCAATATGCTACAGAAAGTGCTTGGTCCGTTGTCATTAAACGATTCTTAGAAGCCATGTTTGGGTATATGCCCTATGGTGCGGCTGTTATCGTCATGGTTCTGTTGGCTGGACAATTGGACTTACACCACTTGTATCATTGGATGGACACCTCACTTTATCATGAGTTTATGACCGTAGAAGGGGGCGTGACCACTTACGTTGACAAAGAAGTTACAGGTGCTGTTGTGAATCCGAACTACGATCACATCATTGCAGGAAAGAAAGGATATTTCTCAGGCTGGTTCTTCTGGTTACGTACAATCATTTACCTCACAACATTCCTAGGTTTTGCGATGTTATTCCGCAAATGGTCTCTTCAAGAAGATAAGGCGCCTAACCTCGATTTACACTATAAGATTTTCCGCCGCAGCGCCCTATTCTTGGTGTTTTTTGCAGTGTTCTCTTCTACGCTATCTTGGGATTGGCTGATGTCGATTGACCCTCACTGGTTTAGTACACTTTATGGATGGTATTTGTTTTCGGGCATGTGGGTCGCGATGATCATCTTTACCCACGTCACGATTCTTTGGTTGAGAACACAAGGGTACTTTCAAGAAATTTCGAACAGTCACATGCACGATTTGGGGAAATGGATGTTTGCAATCTCGATGTTGTGGAGTTACCTTTTCTTCAGTCAGTTTATGCTCATTTGGTATTCAAATATTCCTGAAGAAGTAACTTACTATGTGAGTCGAGTGTTCACAGATTATAAAGTTCCATTCATCCTCATGTTTTTAATCAACTTTGTGGTTCCTTTTCTGGTCTTAATCTCTAGAGACACAAAAAGGAATCCCAAATTTATACTTCCAGTTGCTTTCCTCATATTTGTAGGTCACTTCGCGGATGTATATCTCTTGGTCATTCCAGGAACAATGTTTAACCACAATGTTTTTGGTTTTTTTGAAGTCGGATTGTTCCTTGGTTTCCTTGGATTGTTCGTTAACAGAACATTATCGACGCTCTCAAAAGCTCCACTGATCGCCAAGAATCATCCCATGCTTGAGGAATCAAAGGAATTACATTACTGACCCAGAAAACGAAGCTAACGAATGAAACTTCTCATACTTTTAGTCACAGTGGTAGGCATCATAGCCGTAGCTCAATTGGCTAAAATCTACCAACTCTCTGCACGTCTTCGTGGACATCGTGAAGAGGATATTTCTGAGGCGGATACCCGCTTACAGGGTTCACTCTGGATTGTATTTATGTTTGTCTTATTTGGCACCACGATTTGGCAATTCGTTCGTTATGGTGATTATTTACCACCTTCTGCATCTCTTCATGGAGAGGCTGTAGATATGTTAATGGGCTATAATTTAGCGCTTGTCATTGTTGTGTTCTTTGTTGTCAATGCACTCATTTTTATATTCTCATTTAAGTACAGATTTGATAAGAATAGAAAAGCGCACTTCTTCCCGCATGATACGCGTCTCGAAGTTATTTGGACCGTTATCCCATCTATTGTTTTAGCGGTTATTATTATTTACGGTCTTCAGACATGGTCAGAAATGACTGGTCCAGCCTCTGATGATTCTCTTCGCGTGGAGCTCTATTCAAAACAGTTTGATTGGACGGCGCGCTACGCTGGGGACAATGATGAATTTGGATCTACGAACTTCAACCTAATTACACCATTAAATCCCCTTGGTATCGTTACCCAGGAAGGAATAGATCAGGCCCTTCTTAAAATTGAAGACAAGATTGCCAAATTAAATGATGAACTTACTGTTGAGAAAGGTCATCTTTTGGCGGAAAAAGTTGAGCTCGAAAATACACTTCATCCATCAGATGACCATGGACATGCAGACCATGGCCATGCAGATCATGACGACGCTCATCATGAGATGTCAGAGGGGTATAAGGACAACCTAGAAATGCGACTTGCGGCGATTGAGGATCTTCTTAATTCAGGTAATGCTACAGTCATGACTGATGCTGCATATGAGGCCAAGGAAGATAAAATATACCGCCTCAAGCGTCACCGTCAACGTATTCTAGAACTTAAGAATTATGAAGTAGGAGAAGGTTTAGATGCATGGGAGGTTGGAAATGACGATCGGATTGTCAAATCAGAATTTCACCTTCCCATTGGAAGAGAAATTGAATTTATTTTCCGATCAAGAGATGTACTTCATTCGGCATTTATGCCTCACTTTAGAGCGCAGATGAACACGGTTCCTGGACTGCCCACGCGTTTTAAAATAGAAACGACGATTACAACGGACAGTATGCGTACCATCCTCGACAATCCTGACTTCAACTACATCCTTCTCTGTAATAAAGTTTGTGGCTCTGCCCACTTTAATATGCAGATGACCATTGTGGTTGAGACACAAGAAGAATACGATGCTTGGCTCTCTGAGCAGAAAGTTTACATGGCCGAAAAGAACTGATTATGGGAAATATCAATCATAAGGAAAGCTTCATTTCGAAGTATATTTTTACATACGATCACAAGATGATCTCTAAGCAATTCCTCATAACAGCAATCGTTATGGGAATTCTGGGTGTATCGATGTCCATTCTTTTTCGACTTCAACTGGGTTGGCCAGGAGAGAGTTTCGCAATTCTTGAAACGTTCCTGGGCAAATGGGCTCCAGGAGGCGTTTTAGATAGAAATGCCTACTTGGCGCTTGTTACAATTCACGGAACAATTATGGTGTTCTTTGTTTTAACCGCAGGCTTGTCAGGGACATTCTCTAATCTTCTTATTCCACTGCAAATTGGCGCAAGAGATATGGCTTCGGGCTTCCTTAATATGCTGAGCTACTGGTTTTTTGTGATTTCATGTGTCGTGATGATTTTCTCGCTTTTTGTAGAGGGCGGCGCAGCATCTGGGGGATGGACAATTTACCCTCCTTTAAGTGCATTGCCTCAGGCCATGCCTGGTTCTGGAATGGGAATGACCCTCTGGCTCTTGTCCATGACTTTGTTCGTGGTTTCTTCTCTCTTGGGATCACTTAACTACATTGTTACAATTATCAACTTGAGAACAAAGGGGTTAAGCATGACCCGTTTGCCTCTCACCATTTGGGCGTTTTTTGTGACAGCTATTCTCGGTGTGCTTTCTTTCCCTGTTTTGGTTTCAGCAATCGTCTTACTTCTGATGGACAGAATGATGGGGACAGCGTTTTACTTAAGCGACATCTTCATTGGAGGTGAAGCATTAGACGCCACTGGTGGATCTCCGATTCTTTATCAGCACCTTTTCTGGTTCCTAGGTCACCCAGAGGTTTACATTGTTCTGCTTCCTGCTTTAGGGATCAGTTCAGAAGTGATCGCGACGAATTCTCGCAAACCGATCTTCGGATACAAGGCCATGGTAGGCTCGATTATTGCGATTGGATTTTTATCTTTTATTGTTTGGGCACACCACATGTTTGTCACGGGAATGAATCCATTCCTGGGATCTGTATTTGTATTCACCACCTTACTTATTGCGATTCCTTCAGCTGTGAAGGCGTTTAACTACATCACAACGCTTTGGAGAGGAAATATCCGATTGACACCAGCCATGCTCTTTAGTATAGGTCTTGTGAGCACGTTCGTCACAGGAGGATTGACAGGTATTATTCTTGCAGATTCGGCACTCGACGTGACAGTTCATGACACATATTTCGTGGTCGGGCACTTCCATATAGTGATGGGTCTTTCGGCGATCTTTGGCATGTTTGCAGGTGTTTACCATTGGTTCTCCAAGTTGTTTGGAAGGATGATGAATACCAAGATGGGTTATGTTCATTTCTGGTTTACGATTGTGTGCGGATACGGCGTATTCTTCCCGATGCACTTTGTCGGTTTGGCTGGAGCGCCTCGAAGGTATTATGATTCAACGAGTTTCGATTTCCTTGATTCAGTGACAGACCTTCAGCCGATTATTTCGACGTTTGCGATTGTTGGCGCACTGGCTCAGTTGGTTTTCATGTTCAACTTCTTTTACAGCATTTTCAGAGGTCAAACAGCAACTCAGAATCCTTGGAAATCAAATACTTTGGAGTGGACTACTCCTGTAGAACATATACATGGCAATTGGCCGGGCGCATTGCCAGAGGTGCATCGTTGGGCATATGATTACAGCAACCCCGCGCATGATGAAGACTTTGTGTTGCAGACGACCCCTCTTAAAGATGGGGAGGTCGGACACTGATTCTCATTCTTGATAAAATGTTATAAACCCCTCGATATCTTTTCGAGGGGTTTTTCTTTTCGATTAACTTGCACACATGGAGCCAAACGAAGAGTTTGACATGAGAGACAGTGATGCACACCGTTCGGATATTGAATTCGAACGTGTGCTAAGACCTGCACAGTTTGAAGATTTCACAGGTCAACGTGCAGCGATGGACAACCTGCAGATATTTGTTGCAGCGGCCCGGCAGCGCGATGAATCCCTAGATCACCTTCTACTTCATGGACCTCCAGGATTAGGGAAGACGACACTTGCAAACATTGTTGCGAATGAAATGGGGGTGAAAATCCGTACAACGTCAGGACCAGTGCTTGACAAGCCAGGTGATCTTGCGGGATTACTTACCAGCTTAGAGGTTAATGACATTCTTTTTATAGACGAGATTCACAGGCTCAGTGCTGTTGTTGAAGAATACCTATACAGTGCAATGGAGGATTATAGGATTGACTTGGTCATTGACTCTGGTCCAAATGCGAGAACCGTACAAATTGATTTGAATCCCTTTACACTCATAGGCGCGACAACACGATCAGGGCTCTTAACAGCTCCGCTTAGAGCCAGGTTTGGCATAAATCTTAGGCTGCAGTATTACGACACGAAAACGCTGACAGACATCGTTGAACGGAGTGCTGGGATCTTAGATATTTCGCATGATCTCGCTGCAGCACATGAAATTGCTTCTCGAAGCCGAGGAACCCCGAGGATTGCAAATGCGCTTTTGCGGAGGGTCCGAGATTTTGCCCAAATAAAAGGTGATGGAACGATTACCACTGAGGTGACAGATTATGCGCTCGATGCGTTGCAAGTAGATAAACGCGGATTGGATGAGATGGACAATCGGATATTGTCGGCACTGATAGATAAATTTGCAGGTGGGCCAGTAGGCATGACGACACTGGCCACTGCCATAGGAGAAAATGCAGGAACCCTTGAAGAGGTGTATGAGCCATTCCTCATACAGGAAGGCTTTTTGGTAAGAACGCAAAGGGGAAGACAGGCAACAAAAGCAGCATTTGAGCATTTGGGACGTACGCCAAGCGCCAAGTCTGGGAGTTTATTCGATTAACGCGATGTCTCGAGAGACACATTTGGCACAGAAAAGAACTGTTTGGCTTAAAGCAAAAGCTTTGGAGTTGGGATTTACTTCAGTGGGGGTGTCACAAGCACGCGAGTTGGTGGAAGAAGCACCAAGATTGGCTCAGTGGCTTAAAGAGGGTATGCACGGGGAGATGACATACATGGAAGGCCACTTTGACAAACGTCTCGATCCAAGAAAGCTCGTCCCGGGCACGAAGAGTGTTGTGAGTTTGCTATTTAATTATCACAACCCCGATGTGGCCGAGCAAAAAGGCGCGCCTAGAATCTCTCAATATGCATTGGGTAAGGATTATCACCATGTCATCAAGTGGAAACTAAAGGAGCTCTTAAAACAAGCCAGAGCGGAGTGGGGTCAAGTAGATGGAAGGGTCTTTGTGGATTCCGCACCTGTCATGGAGCGCGCTTGGGCAGAGCAGTCAGGCCTTGGTTGGATCGGTAAGCACTCCCTTTTAATCTCAAAAAAAAGAGGAAGTTATTTTTTCTTAGCTGAAATGATGTTGGATATTGACCTGGTGGCGGATGGTCCGGTTTTGGATCATTGTGGCGATTGTACCAAATGTCTCGATGCCTGCCCCACAGGTGCAATCATAAAACCATATGTTGTGGATGGTTCGAAGTGCATTAGTTATTTCACCATTGAGTTAAAGGGTGCGATCCCGGAACCCTATGCCGGAAAACTCGACAATTGGATCTTCGGGTGTGATGTTTGCCAAGAGGTTTGTCCTTGGAACAGGCATTCAGAAAGGACACTTGAGGAAGCATTTAAACCCAAAGCCGGCCTGCTCGAAATGGGTCAAACAGAATGGATGGATTTAACGGAAGACGTCTTCAATAAAACATTCAAAGACAGCCCGGTCAAGAGAACAGGTTTTGAAGGTCTAAAAAGGAACATTGCGTTCATTTCTAGAAAAAATTGACCTAGAAAAAACGCCCACTATTTCAGTTGTCCTGCGATGTAGCCCGTCGTCCAAGCGGCTTGAAAATTGAAGCCTCCAGTGATCCCATCTACATCCATGACCTCACCTGCAAAATATAGATTCTTCAGGGCTTTGCTTTCCATAGATGTCATGTCGATTTCAGACAATTTCACCCCCCCACACGTGACAAATTCTTCCTTAAAAGTGGTCTTCCCAGAAACGTCGTAAATATCGTTAAGCAAAGTATTAAGAAGTTGATTTAGATTCTTTTTTGAAAGATCAAACCATTTCATATCCGGATTGATCTTCACCTTCTGTAGGAGGAAGGCCCACATTCTATTTGGGAGGCCAAACGGATTTGCATTCATGATTTTTTTTGCGCGAATACTTGCATCCGCCTTCTTTAAAATATCGTGTGCTTCTTCTTCACTTTTTATTGACAACCAGTTGATTTGAATTTTAAACTGGTACTTCTTTTCTGCAAGCAATTTTGCACCCCATGCGGATAATTTTAAAACCGCAGGGCCACTCATGCCCCAATGTGTAATGAGAACGGGCCCAGAATATTTAAGTTTAGTGCCCTGTATTCTTACAGTAGCATTTTCCACAACCAATCCCATCAATGTTTTCACTTGATCTCCAGGAATGTTAAATGTAAACAGTGAGGGTACGGGTGGTGATATAGAAAGACCTAATTGACGAATCCAATACGTGCCACTTTCCTTGGGACTTCCTCCGGTGGCAATGATGACTTTGTCGAAGTGTTCCTTGGCCGCGTTGTGGTGCAATGTGTAGCCCATTTTTTCAGGTATTATTTTCGAAATAGGGCTGAGCTTTAAAAGTTGAATGTTTTTTGATTTGGCTTCCTCTAGAAAACAATCAATGATTGTTTGTGAATCATCGGTGATGGGAAACATCCTGTTGTCTGATTCGGCCTTGAGACTGACACCTCGTTTTTCAAACCATTCAACGGTGTCTTTTGCCTGAAAAACAGAGAATGCCTTTTTCATTTCTTTTTCACCCCGGGGATAAAATTTAGAAAGTTGACTTGCACTGAAGCAGGCGTTCGTGACGTTACATCGGCCACCTCCAGAAATTTTAACCTTTGCTAAAATTTTGTTTGATTTCTCAAAAATGACCACTTTGGCATCTCTGTGATGTTCTTTCACAGAGAATGCGGCAAAGAAGCCAGCAGCGCCTCCTCCGACAATGGCAACTCTTAAGGATGATCTGTTTTGGGCCTTCATATGCGCTGCAAGTTATATCAGGCAAGAAAAGAAAATACAAAAAAAAGCCCTCATGCCTTGTAGCAAAAGAGAGGGCAAAAAAAGCCCTCATGCCTTGTAGCAAAAGCGAGGGCAAAAAAAAGCCCTCATGCCTTGTAGCAAATGAGAGGGCAAAAAAAAGCCCTCATGCCTTGTAGCAAATGAGAGGGCAAAAAAAAGCCCTCATGCAATGAGGGCTTGGTTAGAAAAAGTTGCATGGATAAGGTCTCCATAGATCTCACCATATCGCTTGAGGCACCAATCTTTGAGTGTGTGAATCTCAGATCTTTTCAGCCACCGTACACTCTTTTTCAGCTCTTTTGCAAATAATGCTTTATCGAAACTTACTTTGACGAGGACGGTTTTACAAAATTCTAGCATTGAATTGAATTAGGCGATTTGTTACCTTCTAGTAACGTACAATTTATTGCAATAGTCTATTCAAGGGAAATTAATCCAAGCCAAGTTATCACAAATAAAAGATTGACGTGAGACAAAACCTACCCCTGATTCTATTTACGCGTGTATTCGTGCGCACCTACAATGATGTAATTCATTTGGTAGACGTCGTCCGAATTGAGCTTGAGCTCTCCTGCAAAGGTCAGCCGTTCATCTGTAGCATATTCTCTAGGTGAATCAGTGAACTGAAGATCGACCACCGTTTCTGGCCCTGCACCGCCACAAAAGAAACAATTCGCAAATGGGTAACGACTTAAGACATAGAAGTCTTCGTCGATATCCACTGGGATGACATATCCAGTGATATGGAATTTCCTTCCCTCGAGATTTTCTACACTTGGCCCAAATATGGGTTTCCAGTAGTAAGCATCTAATTCTTCAACATACACATCTTTAAATTCAACATCTGTTAAATCCTCCCATGTGAGTTCTTCAAAACCAAGGGCGCGATTTGTAGCGATGTCATCAGGCGTTTCATCAGACGCTTCATGAGAGGGTTGCGAAGATGCAACAATTCTCATTTTGTCTTTCATTGCTTCACCTTCCGGCGACGGGTGACACATGCTGCTCCAATCTAGAGAAACGATAGATACCAGAATCATTGCACCCACAATCCAACTGGATCGGAGGACATGAACTCTAGGTTTTTTTAGATTCATCATTCGTTCGAAAGCGTTTTTGAGATATCCATTCTTAGCGTTCTTTCAGCAGGCAGAGCCGCCGCAATTAGCCCTACTAAGATAGCAAATATTGCAAGAATAACTTCAGGACCTATCAACCCGAGATCTCCGATGTCATATTGAAATTTACTCTCTACTTCTGAGGCCAAAATAAAGAGTCCTATGCGTGATATAATCAAGCCGAAAATGGTACCAAAGAGACTTAAAATCCCCCCTTCTAACAACAAGAGTTTGATCAATGTGAAGGGAGTGGCACCCATGGTGCGCATCAGGGCAAGTTCATATCTACGTGATTGCATATTCTCAAAAACAGAAATAAAAATACTCGCAAAGCTGAGGATCATAATCAGAAGCGCAATCGACCGAAGTGTCGCAGCACCTATACCAAACTGTTGATTGAGCCTGTTGATTTCTATTGCGGGAAGTGCAACCTGCATATTTGTTTCACGGAGAAGGTTTGGCAACGTAAGTATGGCCATAGGGTTGCGCTTTTTAAGAAGCACGGCTGTAATTTCTCTTGACGCATAGAGTTCTTCAGCAGAGATGTCAAGGTCATCGTCTTCGGCATGTACGGCCCAAAGGCTTTCTACGCCCGTTAAAATCAATTGGTCGATGACCGAATTGCTTTTTGCAAGTATTCCTACAACGGTGAAAGCCTTGTCCTTGTGTACGTCTGTTTCGTCGGTGAGCCCATGTGAACTGAAGAACTGATCTCCGACTTCCAGCCTTGTTTTCGACGCCACGGCATGTCCAAGTGTGACCTCAAAAACATCCTCCCAAAGCTTTCCTTCAGCGATACTTGCGTCGTAATGCTCAGGGTAGGAATATTCCGTTCCAACAATTCTAAAGCTTCGGTAATTGTCTCCATATGCAAGCGGAATCCCAGATTCGATATATGGATTTTTCATCACCTTTTCAGCCTCGGCTAGCGAGATGTTTCCAGTGGGCGCATCGACATGATATACATTTGCTAAGATGAGTTGGAGCGGACTTCCCTTCGCCCCCAGTACCAAATCGATGTCTTTAATGTTTTTTTCAAACTGGTCTGTCATTTGACGCTCGGCGAGCATCATGAGACTCACCATGCCCACCCCGAATGCGAGGAGTATGACACTAAGCGCCGTTTGTAATGGTTTTGAGGCGAGGTTGCGCCTTGCGATATAAGATAGGCGCATCATGAAGCATTTAAGGGATTATGAACAAGACGAGACAGCTCCACGCGGTCTTTGTACCTTGTCTTCAGTCTTGAATCATGCGTGACGATGATTAAAGTCGCACCTGCCTTTTCAGTTTCATCTTCGAGCAGTTGTATGACAGATGCAGTGCTTTTGTCGTCCAATGCGGAAGTCGGTTCGTCCACAAAGACCACGGAAGGTTCATGAACGAGCGCTCTAGCGATAGAGGCTCTTTGCTGCTCGCCGACACTTAAATCATTTGGTCTGACATCGGATTTGTGCCCCACGCCAAGTCGCTCTAAAAGTTCGTGCGTTCTTTGCTTGAGTTCAGTCGCACTCATTTCTGTCCCACTCATGAGCGCTGGTAGGGAGAGGTTTTCAGCGACGGTTAAACTCTGTACGAAGTGAGATTGTTGAAAGACAATTCCAAGTTCACGCCCCCGAAATTTGTCAAGCTGCCTGTCGTTTAGAGAATTAAGATCAACCCCTGCAACATTCATCGACCCTGATTTGGGACGTAACAAACCACATAGCAAATGAAGCAGGGTGGTTTTTCCCGTCCCCGAATCTCCCAGAAGCAAAAGCTTTTCGCCACGATTGCACTTAAAATTAGGAAACGCTATCGCTGCATTGCCACCGTATGAAAATGACAAATCATTTACTTCAATCATATCACGAAGTTAAGGTTAGACGAAGATAGTTTGGAGTAGATTCGCGATATGAAATTTTTAAATCGTTTGACGAAGTATTTAATAGGAGTCATGATAGGTTTGGGGCTTACTTGGATTATGTTTTCGGAACGCGGCTGTATGGATTGGCTTCCCTCAGAACGTATTCGGAAAGAGATTGCCTTGAGTGGTATTCAAGCTGACAGTCAAGCCCATTGTGTTTTGAAATGCGGAGGTCTTACAGTAAGTGATCTGGCAGATCTTGGACGATTGGGTGATGTCGATTACGAGAAAAGCGCCACCAGAGAGAAACCTCGCAGATATTTTATTGAAGGAGGTGGTAAAGTGAAATCTGCCTTTTTTATCATGACAGATACAGCCAGTACGGTGACTCAGGTTGTGTTACGGGACGTTGAAGAATGCCCCTGTCCTTAGTTTTATTCTCCGTAAACAACAAATTTACCATACACAATTTCGTCAGATCCAACGATGTCAACATGGACTGAATACACCCCAGTTAACAGTCCAGTCGTATAGAAAGACGCGTTATCTCCATTGGCAGAAGAGACGTGTACGTCAATAAGTCTTCCAGAAGAATCAAAAACGCTCAAGCGTTCCACATTCCCGACTTCACTTAAATCCATTCGAATTAATTCGCCAGCCGTGACAGGGTTTGGATGGAAAGTTATTTCTTCTCCGCCCTCATCAACAGGCGGTGAAAGCGGATCAAAAAGGAGCTTATACACGAAATATCTGGTGCAGAGGTAGACTTCTCCCTTGTTGTCTTCTCCGAATGCGAATTTTGTTTCTGTCCAGGGAACAAATCCCCCTTCTACATCAAGAACAAGTGGTTGATCGATCCACCCACCATTTCCATCGGATATTAAAGTGAAAAATTGGGTGTCTCCAAACCCACATGCGTCAGATAGGATATAGTACCCATTCAGAGATGGGATGTCTTGTCCGCGGTATACCACCCCTCCGATGACACTGCAGAGGCCATTTTCGTGAGGGAATGCAAAGATGGGTTCCGTGATGCTATTGTTGGGATCACAATCCACTATGGGTTCATAACAGTCAGGACCTTCCATGAGCCTCCATCCGTAATTTATTCCGCCAACACTGCCTCCAGCTTCATAATTGATTTCTTCCCAATCGACTTCGCCCACATCCCCTATATACATGTCTCCATTCACAGAGTCAAAGCAGAAACGCCATGGATTTCTTAATCCGTAAGCCCAAATTTCATCTCGCGTATTTTCAATGCCCACAAAAGGATTGCTTGAGGGGATTGTGTATGGATTGAGACCATGCACATCAATACGTAGAATTTTGCCGAGCAATGATTCAAGATTCTGACCATTTCCGATGGGTCCATGATCATCCCCCCCTGAGCCTCCTCCGACTGCACCGGTTCCAGTAGATCCCCCATCCCCAGTTGAGATGTAAAGAAATTCATCTGGACCGAAAAGAATTTGGCCTCCATTGTGGCCTTGATCAGGTTGCACGAGTTCAAGCACTTCATACCAAACCTCTGTGTCTGCACGAAGGTGGTCTTCTGTGGTGCCGAAACAAAGGATACGTTCATCAATGAGTTCCCCGGTGCCATCAGGTCTGTAGCCATTGTAAATGATGTAAAACAGTCCATTGTTATCGAAATCAAGGTCCAGGGTCATTCCGTTAATGCCTTGCTCACTGTTACCCCCAAAGTCAAGAATATTTAATCCGTTCACTCCGAGATCCAGAAATGGTGTATCCCTGACACCTGATTGAGGGTTCCAAAAATGGACGACTCCGTCATGTCCTACAATAAGCAGAGATGGATTGTCTGTATCGTGCGAAGCGGAAAGCACTTGAATAGATTGATTAACCTCGGCGATACGAATGGCATTTATCGTCGAGGGTGCGGTTTGTGCTGAAATATTTGAAGAGATCAACGCAAACACAAGAACTGTTAAGAATGAAGATAATGGCTTCGATTGTGTCATTGAGACTTACTTTTGCTTGGATTTAAACTTTTCAAAGGTACTGTCTATGCGTCTACTCTTTTTGTTTCAATTTGTGATCGCTACCACTTTATATTCCCAAACTAACTTCACACTTTCTGGTCACATTCAGGATTCTTCAAGTGGGGAACAGTTGCTTGGAGCTACTGTGTGGTGTGAGGATGTGAAAGTTGGGGTGGCTGCAAATCTCTATGGATTTTATTCCCTGACGCTACCCGAGGGAAAGTATAATATTCTCGTAAGGTATATCGGATACTCCACCCAAAAATTTGAGGTGAATCTCATCGAGAACATTAAGATGGATATTGAACTTGTTGCTGGCACAACCCTTTCCGAGGCTGTGGTGACAGGCGAATCCTTCAATAAGATTGAAGATCAAGTTCAAATGTCAAAAATCACGATTCCATTAGAACAGGTTAAACGGCTTCCAGCCATTGGGGGAGAGGTAGATTTATTGAAAGTCCTTCAACTTTTGCCAGGCGTTCAATCTGGAGGTGAAGGCACAAGCGGTCTCTATGTTCGAGGCGGATCTCCGGATCAAAACCTCATGCTTCTAGATGGGGTGCCACTTTATAGTGTCAATCACCTGTTCGGGTTTTTCTCAGTTTTTAATGCAGATGCGGTCAAAAATATGTCCATCACGAAGGGTGGATTTCCAGCGCGCTACGGCGGAAGGCTTAGTTCTATTGTTGAAATCAATATGAAGGATGGCCACATGAAGGAATATCATGGAGATGCCACAGTGTCCGTCATTGCGTCCAAACTCACCTTGGAAGGGCCTATTGTAAAAGACAAGGCGTCATTTATGATCAGTGGCAGGCGGACGTATCTCGACCTTCTAGTCAATCCATTAATTGCAGCCACGAATAACAACAACTCTGGAGTGACGACTGATCCACGATATTTTTTCTACGACCTCAATGCAAAACTCAATTGGAAGGTGGGCAAAAAGGACAGGCTTTACTTTAGTGCCTTCCAAGGGAAAGATGATTTCGGAATTGCCTCCACAGAGGATTATGGACAAAGTTCTTCGTCTCTCGATTTTGGACTGGATTGGAAAAATGCAATCCAAGCCCTCCGATGGAATCACGAGTGGGGCCCTCGACTCTTTTCGAACGCGACATTAACTCGGTCACTTTATGAATTTAATACTGGCGTAGATATTTCAGAAATATCTCAAGAAGGAGATTCGTTGAGAATGGCGGCTCTATACAATTCCGGCATCGAAGATTTTGGTGGACGTGTCGATTTTGACTTTGCGCCTAACGCCCGCCATTTTATCAAATTTGGCGCCAATTGGACCTACCACACATTCAGTCCTGGTGCGACGGCGCTCGAACTCAACTTTGGCCAAATAAACAACATAGATACTGTGCTTGGACCAGAAGACATTACCTCTAATGAGGCATTTGTTTATATAGAAGACGAGTTTGAATTGGGAGATAGAGTGAAGGTTAATTTGGGTGTTCATGCTTCTTCATTGGCTGTACAAGATTCGAATTATTATTCGATTCAACCCCGTGCGGCGCTCAACTTCAGGCTTCCTGGTGGGTATGCACTCAAAACCTCCTATGCACAAATGGCGCAGTATGTTAATCTTCTCACCAATGAAGGACTAGGCCTACCCACCGATTTGTGGGTGCCTTCAACTGCCAGAATCCGTCCACAACAGAGTTGGCAAGTTGCGATGGGTGTTGCAAAAACATATGGTGAATTTGAAGTTTCATTGGAGGGGTACTTTAAATCAATGGATGGACTTCTCAGCTACAAGCAAGGGTCCAGCTTCCTATTTAGTTTGGACACAGATTGGGAAGACCAAGTGACGCAGGGGATAGGCAATTCCTATGGCATGGAGCTTTTGGTCCAAAAGAAACTCGGGAGGACTACAGGATGGGTAGGATATACGCTTTCGTGGTCAAACCGGCAATTTGATGAGATAAACAGTGGCAATTGGTATCCCTTCACGTATGACAGAAGGCACGATTTGAGTTTTGTGATTACACATGATTTTACCGACAAATGGACAGGGTCTGCTGTTTGGCTTTATGGCACAGGAAGGGCGTTAACACTCAACGAATCCACATTTTCCGCATACATTCCAGATGCTTCGGGTTCCGGGATCTACAGTTTTTCAGCCGATGTTCCTTCAGATAAAAATGCATTCAGGATGAGCCCCTATCACCGTTTAGACTTGTCTTTGACACGCACAAAAAAGACGAATGATGGCTCCAAACAGTTAATTTTTAGTGTCTACAATGCCTATAACAATCTCAACCCATTCTTTGCACAAACCGATCAAGACGATAACGGAAATCCTGTGATTAGAGAATATGGCATATTCCCAATCATCCCTTCAATTGCGTGGCGTTATTCTTTTTAAACATGAAACATACTTGCTCTTCCCTCCCCCTTCTTCAGTTTTTGCTTATCATACTCATCCTCAGCAGTTGTGAGAAATTTGCAGAGGGCGTCGTTCATGAAGTTCCATTTCCGGAACACACTCCTAGACTTTCAGCAACACTCATTGTCAATGATGAAGACCAAGAACTGGTGGCGATGGTGACCAGTTCAGCTTCGGTCTTAGATTCAGACGGCCCTCAATTTGTCCAAGATGCAATCGTTACGCTCACAGAAGACAATGGGCAGATTCTATATTCCTTAACCCAAGAGGATTTTAGTGATGAGGCCTACAAGCTCCTCCTCGACGATGTGTTTGGCGATCACGATGGCGAGCTGACTGTTACAGTAGATGCTCCTGGGTTTGAACAGATCACGGCGACCAATACAATGCCCTCAAAACCTCAGTTTGACTTCTTGTTTGAGTTAAATGGTGATACCATCAATTCGCCATGGGGGATATATGTCCAGGATGCCTTCACACTTAATTTTGAAAATAATGTTGGCGCTGCAAAGCATTACCTGATTCATGTAGATGCCCTTTTTACAGATGAGTTTACAGGAGACACACTAGACTGGACGCCTGATTATCTAGAAGCGCGACCAGATCCCAGGATTACAAATCACAGAATGACAGGCGGACTTATTGTGTCGGATGAAAGTCTCGCATCCAATGAAAATGCATTGTCAGAGATCAACTTCTCTGCAAAGTCATGGGGTGAAAAGACCGAGAATCCACCTGTTTCACGTAGATTAAGGGTTGTGTCGTTGAGCCCTGAGTTGGCGAATTTTTACCTGACTGCAGACGCACATTTGTCTGGTGGGCCTGACTTTTTTGCAGAGCCTTCACTTATTTATTCCAATTTTAGCGGTGGTTTTGGGTGCTTTGGGCTCTCAAGTCAAACGGTTATTGAGATCGATTAGATTCCCTTATGTAGAATCAGTCTAAATACCTTTTTAAGGGTATTGTTTCGGCATTGAAATACATGGAATCTTTGCCCCATGAAAACATCCTATGTATTTTTATTTTCACTCCTTTTACATACAGGAGAATACCTATCACAAATTCGCTCTCAAACGACATTGGAGTCAGATTCTATTTCTGAAATGGTTTCTTTTTGGCATGGCATCCCAGAAGCAACTGTTTCTGCAGTCGGATTAGCTTCTGGTGCTTCCGGACTCGATGAAGTCCCAGGTTCTCTCCACCTGATCACGATGAAGGAACTCGATCGTTTTTCTTATACGGATCCTCTCCGAACACTTAGGACTGTATCTGGCGTTAACATCACTGAGGAAGATGGATTTGGACTCCGACCGAATATAGGTCTTCGTGGTTCTGGTACGGAAAGGTCTTCTCGGATAAGTATCATGGAAGATGGTATTCTAATTGCTCCTGCGCCTTATACTGCTTCTGCCGCATATTATTTTCCATCTATCGCGAGAATGTCTTCAATAGAAATTCTGAAGGGTTCAAGCCAAATTGCCTTCGGCCCGCAAACCGCCGCAGGTGCGATTAATCTCATTTCGAGCACGATACCAGAGAGTAGCCGTGCAACGTTTAACATGATGATGGGTTCGTTTGGTTCAAAGAATATTCATACAACAGTAGGTGGGTCTAAAGAAACGCCAAAAGGAACGTTCGGATATCTTGTAGAATACCTTCAACTGGGATCAGATGGATTCAAGATTCTTGACAATGGTGCTTCCACGGGATTTGACAAATCAGATCGGCTCATCAAATTGCGTTATTCTACTCCTACGTCGGCGAAAACATTTCAATCAATCACGCTTAAAGTTTCAGATGTTGAAGAAGTTTCAAATGAAACTTATTTAGGACTTTCTGCGGACGATTTTATTTTGTCACCATTTCGCAGATATTCTGCCAGTGCAGAAGATGTGATGACCTCCCACCAAACTCAGGTTGTGGTGTCCCACAAAATTGAACCATCTAAATCTCTTGAATTTAACACGGACTTCTACAGAACGACTTTTGCTCGGAACTGGTATAAGCTAGATCGCGTGATTGATTCTACGGGAACAGTCGTTAAGCTAGGAAGTATTTTAGATTCTCCAGATGTTTATTCAACCCCATTTTCTTATCTCTCGGGATCTTCAACTCCTGACGGCGCAGGATTAGATGTCAAAGCAAACAACAGAAGTTATTTCGCGCAAGGAATTCAACACAGGGGAATATTTAAGTTTGGGAGTCCGTCAGAAACAACAACACACCGAATCATTTATGGCATCAGATTACATCGTGACGGAGTTGACCGTTTCCAATGGCGAGATCGCTATTCTATGAATGATGGACAAATGCAGCTTGTCACCCCCGGTGTTCATGGGACGGCAGGGAACAAAGAGGAATTTGCGACTGCTCTCGCCTCATATCTTCGAGGGACCTTTCATTTTGGAGACGTTACATTTACGCCTGGAATCCGTCACGAGCGTATCCATTTTGAGAGTTTTGACTATGGATCTTCAGATCTAGAACGTCTAGGAGAGGCAGATTACAGATCAAACGAAGTCTCTGTTCTCCTACCCGGTTTGGGGATTAATTATAATGTGTCATCATTATTTGACGTTTTCACGGGCATTCATAGAGGCTTTATTCCGCCAGGTTCAAACCCTGAAACAAGTCCTGAATTGTCAATGAACTTTGAACTAGGTATGAGGTTTTCTCACCGCTATTCATCTGCTCAATTGGTTTTGTTTTCCAACAATTATTCAAATCTGCTCGGAGCTGACCTTACAGCATCAGGTGGGATTGGGTCTGGTGAGCTGTACAACGGAGGGTCAGCAATTGCGCAGGGTCTGGAGTTCGAGTTGTCCATAGATCCATTTATGGATGGACCCTTTGATCACCTATCTATGCCTATTCGCGTGGCTTATACGTATACAGACGCAAGTTTTTCAAATACATTCTCAAGTGAATTGGATGCATGGGGTGACGTGGAAATGGGCGACGCCTTTCCATATCTCGCGCCGCATCAACTTTCTATTGTAACTTCCTTAGAGATAGGTGATGTCTCCGCTGATATTAGTGGTCGGTATACGTCATCAATGAGAACAGAAGCTGGCCAAGGAGATGTAGATCAAACATCCGCAACAGACGCTTCGTTTATCTTAGATTCAGGTTTTTCTTATCAGGCCTCGGATAACATCAAGCTCTCCCTTGGGTTAACAAATGTACTGAATGGGACATTTGTCGTCGCAAGACGACCTTATGGTTCGCGTCCCACAATGCCTAGAGCACTAAGGTTTACACTTATTTCCGAGTTTTAATCACATTCCGTTTGTCACAAGCCACCTTGAGATAAATGGAGGTCAAAAATTCACATTAGATTCTCTCGGTCTTTTGACTTAACAGCGTCTAATAAAAAAACTGGTACAGACTTCCATTTTAATCATAATAAAAACAAAGCCTATTGTGAGAACGTGTTGGTTTTTGACTTACGTCTTGCTATTTCTTTTCTTATGAGGGTAAGTTCTCGTGAAGTTTGGCCAGCGACAGAGGTATTCTCCTTTGCACGACGGATCAAGTACGGCATCGCTTCACGAATAGGTCCATAAGGAACATATTTGGCAACGTTGTATCCATGATCAGCAAGGTTAAACGTGATGGGGTCACTCATTCCGAGAAGCTGTGAGAAGGTTATTCTCTTGTCGTCTGCTTGAATTCCCTTTTTCATCATCATTTCACAGAGTTTTAAATTGCTTTCCTCATTATGTGAACCACAAAAAAGATTTACATGTTCTAAGTTATCGAGGCAGAATTTGACAGCATGATCGAAATCCATATCCGTAGATTTTTTATCTCTATGAATTGGAGAATTGTATCCTCTTTCTTCAGCTCTTTCTCGTTCCTTTTCCATATAAGCACCTCGCACGAGTTTAACCCCTGCGATGAAGCCAGCTTCATTTGCTTTGAATGTTAACTCTTTAATGTAATCGAGGCGGTCATGACGGTAAAGTTGGGCTGTTGTATAGACGACAGCTCTTTCTCGATTAAAGTCAGCCATCATGTCTTCTGCAAGTTCATCGATGTTGTCTTGAATCCAGCTTTCTTCTGCATCGATTAAGACACGACCACCTGCTTCTGCTGTTGCGGCACATATAGATCGCACTCTTCGCTCAACTCTTTCCCATGCTGCAAGATCATTTTCAGAAAAATCTTCCTTCTTTTTCATTAAAAGAGTATTGCTAGAAAGCCCACTGGGCTTAAAAACAGCAAATGCATGTCGCGCGTCATTGGCTGCTGCATCGACTGTTTTTAAAATTTCAGCGCATGTCATATCGAGATCGTCTTCTGCATCCACACCTTCAGCACTGTAGTCAAGAATGGTCATCACTTTACTGGAATACAGCAACGCAATTGTTTCCTCGGATTCAGCAACATCCTCACCTCCACAAAATTGTGCATACACTGTAGGCCGAATCGCCCAACCAATGGGCAAGTTTATAAACAGTGCCAATCGCGCAAAAAAGCTACCTATTGTTACCAGCCATGGACGGCTTAACAGTTCAAACAGCAATCTTCCACGACTTAAATCCCTGTCAGACAAATGACGGAATGCGCGTTCTGTATCTCTGAAATCGGGCAGGTTTTTATTGCTCATCTTTTTCAATAGTTGCAAAGATAGGTAGGCTCCCCCTTTGTACATTTGACCATGGACATTAAAGATTATATTGATAAAAATCGCCAGCGGATGCTGGACGAATTATGTGACCTGTTACGAATCCCTTCTGTTTCTGCTGACCCAACTTTTGATGGCGATGTAAAACGCTGTGCCGCAGCTGTTGCAAGTTCTCTCCAACAAGCTGGTGCGAGCAATGTGGAAGTTATGGAGACACCAGGACATCCAATTGTATTTGGACAGTATCATGTGAGTGATGAGGCTCCTACCGTTCTCGTATATGGTCATTATGATGTGCAACCTCCTGATCCGATTGATCTATGGGATAACCCAGCTTTTGATCCGATCATTAAAACAACGCCTAAGCATCCTGAAGGTGCCATTTTTGCGAGAGGTGCGTGTGATGACAAAGGACAAATGTTTATGCATGTCAAGGCGTTGGAATCGATGAAATCGAGTGGTGACGTTCCTTGCAACATTAAATTTATTATTGAGGGTGAAGAAGAAGTAGGAAGTTCACACCTTGATGCTTTCCTTGAGAAACACAAAGACAAACTTTCAGCGGATGTCGTTCTGGTAAGTGATACGGGAATTATTTCAAACGATATCCCATCCATTACTGTCGGACTCAGAGGGCTATCATATGTTGAGGTAGAAGTCACTGGGCCTAACCGTGACCTCCACAGTGGTCTTTACGGGGGAGCGGCTCCCAATCCCATTAATGTTCTGTGTGAGATGATTGCGTCCCTTAAAGACGAAGACCAGCGCATTGCGGTTGAAGGGTTTTATGACGACGTTCTCGAACTCACACAAGATGAACGAGAAGATATGGCCCGCGCGCCTTTTAATGAGGCGGCACATAGGGAAAGTATAGGTATCGGAGCGCACGAAGGTGAGCACGGTTATTCTCCGACTGAGAGGATGAGTATTCGACCTACACTAGACATTAATGGGATCTGGGGAGGCTATATGAAGGAAGGCGCAAAAACGGTAATCGCCTCAAAAGCGACCGCAAAAGTGAGTATGAGACTTGTGCCATATCAGGACCACGACAAAATCACCAAACTCTTCACAAAGCACTTTCATAAAATCGCGCCTCCAAGTGTGACCGTTAAGGTTACAGAAATGCATGGCGCAACGCCTGCTGTCACACCTACCGACAGCCCCGCTTATCACGCTGCGTCTCTCGCGATGAAACATACATTTGGAAAAAATCCAGTTCCGATTCGAAGTGGAGGGAGTATTCCCATTGTTGCATCATTTGAGCGCATCCTCGGTCTGAAGACTGTGCTATTCGGGTTTGGTTTGGACTCGGATGCGATACATTCCCCCAACGAGCATTATGGCGTTTTTAATTTCTTCAAAGGAATTGAAACAATCCCTCATTTCTACACTCATTTTGCAAGGCTTCACAATGAAGATTAGATTTCTACTCATCACCTCTGTTGCATTGCTGGTACTTTCCACCTTAACGGGATGCTATCAGCAACTTGAGGTGATTGATGTCAAGGATTTTTCTGAAGTCCAAATCGGATTGAAGGGTCTCAAATCAAATCTAGATGTCCGTATTTATAATCCAAATTTCTTCCCCATTCAGATCAGTGAAACCCAAATCTCTCTTCGAGTCAGAGAAGTAGATGCGGGAGAAGTAAGCTTACTTGAAGGCATCAAGCTCGGAGCCAGAGATACGGCTTTGGTGAGATTCAATGTTGCCACCAGAGATGGTGCGATCGCCGAAATTCTTAAAACAGATGTTATGAATTTCCTAAAGGGGGCGGACGTTCCCTTTTCTGCATCCGGAAAAATAATAGGAAAGTCATGGGGGGTGACGATTGAAGTCCCCCTGGAACATTCACAAAATATTAGTCTTAGATACTAGGATATAGACGGCCTGCTTAGTTGTCTAGTTGAGAAAACATATAGCTCACACCGACTTCGACCGTCATATTCAACATCCGGTTGTTCCATCTCGGAGTTCCAGTGGGAGTCTCTGGGCGTGGCGCAATGGCAAGAATGCTTTGGGTGACACGTGCAAAAAGATGAGAGTGATCTCCATAGACTGTGCGTATTCCCAATACAGCGCCCAAGTCATATTTTTTGATGGGCAAGCCAGTCGGGTCCCAAGCCACGCCATAAAAATCTTCTTCTGCTGCAAGTAAAATCGAGGGTTGTAATCCAACCAGGATGTCAAACATGTTGTATGAATAGCTCACCGTTATAGGAATGTCGATGTATGTAAACCGATATTTCCAAGTGTCGTAATCTTGCGGCGGATTTGGCGGTTTTTTACTTCCTTTCTGGTTGTAAGCGATGCCGAGTTGTATGTTTTTCTTTCCGCTTCGGCCGATCTCAATGGTCGCCCCGAGGTTGAAGCCTACTTTGTTAAATCCTCCGATGCCATCTCCATGTATTTGGGATACGGTAGCACCACCAATAAGACCCCCATTAAATTGGAAGGCACGACCCTCCGCGTACTCTGACTGTGCGGAAAGCAAGTATGGCAAAAAAGCAAATAGCAAAAGGGCCTGACGCATGATGTTGTTATTCAGACAAATGATGAGACAGACAATTGACGATTTCTCCATTTTCACTACTGGCGACCACTAAAACAGATACGTTTTCGAAAATCCATTCCGGGTTCCAATTAAAAGTATAGTCGGATTGAAATTCCTCACCCGCAAGCGCATCAACGATGACCACGAGCCCTTCAGCTCCAGTGACGCTTCCTCTCAGCAGATGATTGAATTGGTAATCTGTGACGTACTCAGGATCTTCACCATAGTACAATTGATTTCCGATGAGATACGACTCTGTGAAAAGGATGGCGAGCCTACATTCTCCACCCAGATTACCACTTGTAAATTGACCATTGACATGGATGTTCAGTTGGCCATTGCCAGCAGATGGGTGCCAGAACGTTTTGACTTGAAGCTGCAGGGGCGTTTCAGAAGCGAGTTCAGAGCTGACTTCCTCAGACCACTCAGCAGGTGCGAAAAAATTTCCTGTTCCTCCTTGTCGGTTAATCCTCCCTAGAGGATTTGCTTGGAAATCAAGTTGAGCCCAATAAAAATCACCATCCTCGTTTGTCCAATCAATGGGGTATGCGTCGTTTGTGATGGCCAAATTGCCAGCATGAATTGCCAGTGGAAAAACACGATCTGGATTCACTTCGGCCAGGCCTTCCGCAATCTCCGCAGCAGGAGGGCAGTTGCCACATTGATGGGCCGTAAAATCTTCAACCAATACATTTTTCCCTGAAGTGGTGGCCGGTTGAAAAACGGGCGGATTTCCATACAACTCTACATTGTACCCGCCAGAAAAGGGAACGATAGGGTCTTCTAGAACGTCGCAAGCAGGAAAAAAACTAAATGCGGCTATTATAACGATGGGGATATATCTACTAAGCTTCATATCAATCTAAAATAACCTCAAAATATTGAACAAAAAAAATCCGCGTCTGTACGCAAGGTACAAAACGCGGATTCAATATTATTTAGACTGAGTCAGTCTATAAGGAAAACCTTACTGTACGTTCGTGACACGAAGCGTAGATGTTTCGTTTCCTGCAGTGAGGTTTACAAGGTAAATTCCTGCTTCAAGAGAAGCGAAGTTTAACTGTAACGATTGCGTTCCAGCAGCAATGTTGCCTAAGTTCATCTCGATCACCTTTTCACCAATGAGATTGTACACGACAACAGAAGCCTGTCCCGCTTCAGCAGCAGAGAACGAAAGTGTTGTGTTGTCAGAGAAAGGGTTAGGGAATACGTTCACACTAGATGTAAGATCGTTTTCAGTGATTCCAGTTACAGAAGTGACTTCCATGCCTGCGACTAATTCTCCGAACTCAACACCTGATGCACCGTTGTAATCTAGTACGACACCTACTTCATCCATTCCGTCCATAGAAACGATTGAAGCAACACCGTCAGCGTAGTCACCCCATTGAGAAGCAAAAAGCCCGTCACCGTATGTATCTATCATTGTGAAAACGTAGCATTCGTTGAGGTCTAGCGCAACGTCCCACGTGAATTCAGTGTCATTTTGACCAGCCAACTCGCCTGTCGCAATTCCATCGATGTACATGCCAGAAGCAGACTCAATGGTCCAACCAGTCTCTTCAGGCCAGTTGTCAGTCGTGATACGAACTTGAACATACGACGTTGCTTCAGTTGAACCAACAATTGCAGCTGATCCCTCGGCATTCCAAGACGCACCGTTTACAGAAACAAGGCTGTAGTCAAATGTTCCGATTTCGTTATAAGAACCAAGATTTATCGTTTCATTTCCACCATTTGAAAGTACACCTGACCATGTGACGTCAGTTTGCGCAGCTCCATTCAGCTCAACAGCAAATACCATCTCAGTGACATCATCTGATCCAAGGTTA
>CAJQPF010000010.1 GCA_905480095.1 uncultured Flavobacteriales bacterium | reverse complement strand
ATGTCCTCAACGACTGTACCTCTGTCTTTTGAGTTAAACAAATGTGGGTCTATAAAAACCATCATTAAGATTGCGCCCGAATTTTCAGAATGGAGAACGTCCTCAAAAAACGGCAAGTTTCTCAGTTGACTATAGAATAAGTCTACACTGTCTTGAGACATCGCTGGCCCACCCCGAGTCAAATTAGAGGCCAAAGGAATGACCTTAAAGGTCGCATCTGAAGTGTCTTTTTGAACCGAAAAGGCATTAAATACAGTAAAAACAGAGTCAATAATTACCGTCTGAACGCCTTCAATGTCAACCCTAATATCTCGAATATCTTCAGAGAGTTCGTACCAATTTTGAAGGCCTTCTGACTTATAAAGTGATGAATCCTCAACGCCGATCACGAGCAGATTTCCCTCTGCCCCGAAATGTTTGAGAAACCTCTGATGATCGAGATACGTTGAATCCGTCTTAGGCAGAAGCCCATCAAATGAATAAATAAGGCGGAGTTCAGGAATATATGTTCCTATGAAAACTGTCGCACCTCCTAATGCAACAAGCACCAGAAAACGATACCGTAAAATGAATGACGCTAATTTTGACCACATAAGCCCCGCAAAGAAACAACAGAGCAAGCCAGAGTTGGCTACCTTTGTCATCTATTTACAATAATTATATCAATTTCTCATCTGAAATGGAAACCTACGACGTAATTGTTATTGGAAGTGGTCCTGGAGGCTACGTGGCAGCGATCCGATCTGCTCAATTGGGAAAGCGAACTGCTTTAATAGAAAAATACGCAACACTGGGAGGGACGTGCTTGAATGTCGGATGTATCCCATCAAAAGCATTGCTCGACAGTTCTGAACATTATCACCAAGCGAAGGAGCAGTTTTCTACACATGGTATTGGGGTAGGCGCTTTGTCGATCGATTTTCCTCAAATGATCAGTCGCAAGGGAGATGTCGTCAATCAAACGACAGCGGGAATTGATTTCCTCATGAAGAAAAACAACATTGATGTTCATCATGGCATGGGCGCTTTTGTGGATTCTCATACAATTTCAGTGACGCCTTTAAAAGCGGACGCCTACAACTTGGCAGCAAAACATGTCATCATTGCAACGGGTTCTAAACCCAGTACACTTCCATTTATCGACATTGATAAAAAGCGCATAATCACTTCCACTGAAGCACTTTCTCTTGCCAAGCTCCCAAAATCTTTGGTGGTGATCGGAGGAGGTGTGATCGGGCTCGAGCTAGGGTCAGTCTATGCTCGCTTAGGAACCGAAGTTACCGTAATCGAATACATGGACTCCTTAATCGCATCGATGGATCGATCTATGGGGAAAGAACTTCTTCGTTCTTTAAAAAAATTAGGCATCAAATTTCATCTAAAAACCGGGGTAAAAGAAGTCAAAGCTGCGGGAAAAAGCGTCACCATTAAGGCCGACAATAAGAAAGGAGATGAATTGACGTTCAAAGCTGAATACTGCCTTGTGAGTGTGGGGCGCAAACCATTTACAAATGGGCTTAATCTCGAAGCTGCCGGAATCACAACGGATGAGCGTGGCATGATTCCTGTCGACCAGAAACTCCGTACTACGCAACCTCATATTTATGCAATCGGGGACGTCATTAAAGGCGCTATGCTCGCGCACAAAGCTGAAGAAGAAGGCGTTTTCGTTGCTGAAATAATCAACGGTGAGCATCCACACATCGATTACAACCTCATTCCGGGCGTCGTATATACATGGCCAGAGGTCGCATCAGTCGGTCGTACTGAAGAGCAACTGAAAGCGGAAGGGATCAAGTACAAGGTGGGATCTTTCCCATTTAAAGCCAGTGGCAGAGCACGTGCGAGCATGGATACAGATGGCTTAGTCAAAGTCCTTGCGCACGCCGAGAGTGATGAGATCTTAGGGGTTCACATGATAGGCCCGCGCGCCGCAGACATGATCGCCGAAGCGGTCGTGGCCATGGAGTTTCGAGCCTCAGCTGAGGACATCTCACGTATGAGTCATGCCCATCCCACCTACACTGAGGCCCTGAAAGAGGCTGCTCTGGCTGCAACTGGAGATAGAGCACTTCACGTTTAATCCGTTTACGTCAGCTTCGTGCACATCCCCGATTTAAGTAGCCTCTGTGAAAGTGAATCTCACGTTGTTCTTCTTTTTGATCAATCACCAAATCATTCATGTTTATTAGGTATTGGTGTAAAACGGGAACTTGTATTCAAAACATCAGAGCCCGGAATCCTTGATGCGTTAGAAAAATTTTCAAAGAAGGGAAACGCATGGACATTTGGGTGGTTTGGGTATGATTTAAAAAACGACATAGAAAACCTGGAGACTCGCAATAAAGACGCTTTAGGTCATCCTGTACTGGCCTGGTGGGAACCGGAAATCGTCATTCAGTTTTCTGATGCCACCGTTGAGATTTTAAGCGGAGACATCGATGACCCCAGAACACAAGAAGCGCTTCAAGCCATCAACCAAAAGGGAGAGATCAAAGACGTTGCAGGGACAGGGGAAATGGTTTGGTCTTGGGATAAAAGAAAATACATCCAGGCATTCGAAGACGTGAAACACCTTATCCAAAATGGAGATGTGTATGAATTAAACCTATGCATGCCTCTTAAAGGCAAAGCATCGCCACAAGCGAGTTGGTCTCTTTTCTGCCGTTTACAAAACCTCACACAGGCCCCTTTTAGCGGATACTTACAATGCAGGTCTGCGCGTATTATGAGTGGCAGTCCCGAACGATTTTTAAAACGTGAAGGAGATCGTTTAATGTCTCAACCAATCAAAGGAACAGTTCGAAGAGGATCTTCGGCTAAAGAAGACAATGCGCTTATCGATGCGCTTCAGAGCAGCGATAAAGAACGCGCAGAAAACGTGATGATCGTCGACCTTGTCCGCAATGATCTTAGCCGTATCGCGCAGAAAGCGACGGTAGAAGTCACTGAGCTTTGTGGTATTCATTCTTTCCAAACTGTACACCAAATGGTGTCTACCATAGCGTGCAGACTCAGAAAAGACAAAGGGCTTTCTGACATCTTGCGCGCGACTTTCCCGATGGGATCTATGACAGGCGCACCGAAAATATCAGCCATGAAGCATATCGACCGAATAGAGCTAGAAGGAAGAGGCGCCTATTCTGGTTCGATTGGCTATATCACTCCGACAGGTGATTTTGACTTCAACGTTCTGATCCGGTCACTCTTCCATAATTCGAAGACAGAGACACTCGTCGCAAATGTAGGGGGAGCGATTACATCACTAAGCGACGCAAATGATGAATATGAAGAATGTAGGCTAAAGGCTGAAGCCATCGTCAGGGCAGTAAGCAATACATGAGTCTTGACAAATGGATTCCTGTATCAATTTTACAACAGTAGACTCCTGTAAACCTTAACTTTACACATAACTTCACACATGAAAACGCGCCATCATCTTATTTCCCGTTTTGAAAAGGATTTGACAAAATGCCTGGTTGCTGACGGGGAGCTCATTATCGCAGCATGTAGTGGTGGGGTGGATTCGATGTGCCTCGCCAATGCTTTGTTAAACGTCGGGGCGAAATTTGAGGTCGCACACGTCAATTTTCAGTTGAGAGGGGCCGACAGTCAGGCGGACGCAAAAAATGTTCAGGATTGGTGTGACGCAAATGGTGTCGTTTACCACATGAAGGAATTGCCTGCTGAAGAGGAGGCTTCCCGAAAGGGAGATGGTATTCAGGAGGCGGCAAGGCGTCTTCGATATGCTTGGTTTGAGGAATTAAGGACAGAGCGAGGTGCTGCTTGTGTTGCTGTTGCGCACCATATGAAAGACCAAACCGAAACGCTACTTATTCAACTTCTTAGAGGGGTTTCCCCTTCTTCCTTAGGAGGCATGTCTCCCAGAAATGTGAATGTTATTCGGCCTTTACTAAGCTGGAGCCAAGAAGAAATTGAGGAATGGGTTGCACAAGATAATGTTCCATTCAGAGAGGACAAATCAAATCAAAGCCCCAAGTATTTGAGGAATCGAATTCGCAACGAAGTCTTGCCAGTGCTAGAATCCATTCGTCCTGGGTCCGTGACTCATATTGCAGAATGGGCGGATAGATTAAGATCACAAGCAATCGCAGTAGAAAGTTCGATCAGTGATGCCACACGAGACATTGTGAGGTTTTCAGAAATAGAATACAATGGATACGAAGGAGAAATCTGTCGCATCAACCTGAAGGCATTGTGGGATTCGTCGTGGGGAGAACAAGTATTCGATCGCTTACTTGCTGAGAGACATTGGCCCTACGGGGCTAGAAAAGAAGCATTTGCTTTAGGCCAAGCGTCTATAGGAGCTGAGATGACGTATAAATCTGACGCTCTGACGCGTGAGAGGGACTTCATCTTGTTGCGAAACATCCCCGTGATGGATTCCACTTCTCACATGGATGATGAATGCGCAATCACTGAGGAAGAAGGAAGTTGCGAAAGCCTAAGTTGGCGGAGTGAAATAAACAACAACATCTCAGTCCCACCTCCCCAGCCACACATTTTATGGCTTGACTTGGACGCTTTAAAATACCCGCTTCTATGGCGTAGATGGAGAGAAGGTGATCAATTGGAACCTAACGGAATGGCCGGAACGGTCAATGTCAGCGACCTCCTGACACAATGGAAAGTTCCGAATATTTCAAGAAAAAGCGCGCGGGTTTTGGCAGATACAAGAGGTCAAATATTGTGGGTTTTCGTGGCAAGTGAGATTGGCGCTAAATCTAGAATATCACGACATGTCCAACTTAATGAGGGGTCAAAAAAACTTATCTTAGAGTCCACACTTTACGTGTAAGTTAAATATTACAGGGAAATCCCTATAAATCTTAAAGAGGCGCGTAATTAAAAAGATACGTTTATCTTTATCCCTCATGAAAAATGAGATTATGAACCGTATTCTTACAGCCTTACTTGCAATTTTTTGCATGACAAACATGGGTGTTTCAGCTCAAATCGAGGACCCTATTTCTTGGGAGATTAACCTCTATGAAACAGCTGTAGAAGGACAAATCGAAGTGATTTATAACGCTTCGCTCGACCCTTGTTGGCATATCTATTCGCAGTTTTTAGACAGTGATGACGGACCTATTGCGACCGCATTTTATAACGAAGAAAACGAAACAATAGAGGGCGTTACAGAGTGCGAACCCTACATGGCATACGATCCAAACTTCATGATGGATCTGAAATATTTTAAAGAGGAGGTTTACTGGAGTTCTCTCGTAAACATGTCTGACTTAGCGTCCACAGACACCTTAAAAGGATCTCTTTTATACATGGTGTGTGACGCCACCAAGTGCCTTCCCCCCACCGATGTTTATTATGCACTCCCACTTTCAGAATTAAATCCAGCAGCTTCTAGACCTGACCTATGTCCACCCTCCAAACACCTTTGTGAAGAAGACGCTCACGGGGAAGAAAACGATCAAGAAGAAGACGATCAAGATGAAGGCGGTTTGATTTGGATTTTCTTGATGGGATTCGGCTTGGGATTTGCAGCTTTACTTACGCCGTGTGTATTCCCCATGATACCTATGACTGTAAGCTTTTTTACAAAAACCAGCAAGACCAGATCACAAGGAATAAAGAACGCTTTGCTTTATGGGTTCTTTATCATTTTCATCTATACCGGTCTAGGGCTCGCACTCACAGCTGTCTTCGGTGTAGATATAATGAATGTGATATCTACGGATCCTTATTTCAACGTAGGTCTATTCATTCTGTTATTGATTTTCGGAATGAGCTTTTTGGGTGCCTTTGAAATCCAATTGCCCCAAAGTTGGGCCAACAAAGCTGATGCAGCATCAGACAGAGGAGGAATTATTGGCATTTTCTTTATGGCTGCTACATTGGCAATCGTTTCTTTCTCTTGCACAGGCCCACTCATTGGAGGGGCTTTGGCTGGCGCCGCTACGGGATCATTTGCTGCTCCCACTGCGGTAATGTTGGGTTTCTCTATTGCGCTGTCCATTCCGTTTATGCTTTTCAGTGCATTCCCCGGATGGCTGAACTCACTGCCGTCTTCTGGAGGTTGGCTTAACACAGTGAAAGTTGTTTTAGGTCTTCTCGAAATAGGATTCGCCTTTAAATTCTTGAGCAATGCAGACCTCGTGCTTCAATTGGGTTTACTTCAGAGAGAACTCTTTATTGCGATTTGGATTGCAATCTCTCTTGTGACAGCGATCTACCTTTTTGGATGGATTACCCTTCCTCACGATAGCAAAACAGAGCGCATTGGCGTATTT
The DNA here is from genome assembly GCA_905480095.1 of uncultured Flavobacteriales bacterium. Lineage (GTDB taxonomy): Bacteria > Bacteroidota > Bacteroidia > Flavobacteriales_D > Sanyastnellaceae > UBA974. Next base: position 21,406 of record CAJQPF010000010.1, on the reverse strand, counting down.
CGATTTGGCATAGGCATGTTGTTCTTTACGCTTGGGATTTACCTTGTTCCAGGGATGTGGGGTGCGCCTGTAAATCTGATATCGGGCTTCCCTCCCCCACTCTTTTACAGTGAATCTGGAGGCAGTACTGGGGGGGCTTCTGGCGATCACGACAATGAATATGTCGAGGCGCATTATCGTGATTATGATGAAGCGATGGCAGTAGCCATCGCCCAAAACAAACCGCTACTTCTTGATTTCACTGGGTGGGCTTGTGTCAATTGTAGAAAAATGGAAGAGCAGGTTTGGACTGACAAAAGGGTCTCTAAAATTTTAAATGAAGACGTCATCCTAGTCTCTTTATACGTTGACGACAGAACAAAGCTCCCAGAAGAAGAATGGAGGATGGAAGAATACGGTGGAAAAGAATTTCACATCAGGACGATTGGAAAAAAATGGTCTTATTTACAGGCGTCTCAATTCGATAGAAATGCACAACCATTCTATGTTCTCTTAGACCACAATGGAACGCAAATAGGCGGTTCTGCTGGTTATGACCCCAATCCCGATGCGTTTCTAGAATATATAAACGATGCACTCGCAAAGTTTTAGAGCACAGTCGTGAAATCTAAATAAATACGCGTCTTTGTTGTTGCAATTTCGCAGTATGTTGAACGTATCCCTTTTACCCCATACCTTAGATGTTATGTCAGTAGCACGCACACATTTTCGAGAAGCGCTATCTCTTCTGTCTAGTTTGATTGAGGATGAAACATTTATCGCGTCCATAGATTCCGCTTCTGAGGCCATAAGTGCTTGTCTTCGCTCAGGCGGGAAAATACTTTGTTGTGGAAACGGTGGATCAATGAGTGATGCCATGCATTTTGCGGAAGAACTCTCTGGAAGATTTCGAGAAGATAGACCCGCATATGCTGCCATCGCAATAAGTAGTCCAGCGCACATCACATGTGTTGCAAATGATTATGGATATGACAAGGTGTTTTCGAGAGCTGTTGAAGCCCTTGGGCGGCCTGGAGATCTTTTGTTGGCCATCACTACAAGTGGAAACAGTCCCAACATTATCGAAGCAGCCCGTTCAGCCAAATCTTCAGGGATGAAAGTCATCGCTCTCACTGGGAAAGATGGAGGAAAACTGGCCGAGGAATCATTCGCTAACCACGAAATACGTATTCCGTGGGATGGCTATTCGGACCGGATACAAGAAGTGCACATTAAGTGTATTCACGCCATGATTGACGCCGTAGAGAAGTCGCTCGCGTAACAACGCCCACAGACATGATCGTATCTACTTTTGGTTTTGCCGGATCTCCCGGCTCTCCTTCCTTTGTGCGCGTAGAATTGAGAATTGAGCGAGGGATTCTATTTCGCATTTCAGGATTCAGTTCACAGGCAGCCAAGGCATCCTCTGCTAGAATTCGTTCAGCTTTGATGGCATGTGGACATCGTTGGCCGGGAAAAGCCATTACGGTCAACATCGCTCCTGCTGAAGTGTCTCGGACATCAACTGCATACGATTTGCCTATTGCGCTTGCAATATTGGCTTCTCAAGGGGCAATCCCTACTTCTGGGCTTTCCTCTCTTGCTTCTGCTGGAGAGTTGGGATTAGATGGGTCTATTCGCCCTTGGCAAAACACCATATTCGAAAACACCCTCCACATGCCCTCCCAACTTTCAGATCAAGATCACATCTCTCTTCTTATTTCTCCGCCACTCCCACAACACCAAAAATCAACCTATCCACACACAACGTTTTCTCACCTTAATGAACTGATTTCGTATTTTAAATCAACACCGAATTCTCCTAAAATTAAAAAACGCGCATCTGCAAAAAAGCACGTTGTAACTCACACATCATATTCATCTGAAAAAATAACATTTGAAAATATACAAGGCGAGGAAACTGCAAAACGTCGTGCCATCATATCCGCTGCTGGTGCGCACGACTTAATCATGCTTGGACCTCCAGGGTCAGGAAAAACAGTGCTCGCAAAATGTATTCACTCACTCCTCCCAGACTTAACACTTACGGAAAGAAATGAATGTGGTTCGATCCATGCTGCTGCAGGACAGTCATTTAATACAGACGCCTCACGACCCCCTTGGCAATCTCCACATTCATCTACAAACTTAAATGGACTAATCGGTGCATGGAGCACTCAGAAATCCAGAGGCATTGTTCCTGGATCCTGGAGCTTGGCTCACAATGGTGTGCTCTTTTTAGATGAATTCGCAGAGTTCACAAGAGGAACTTTAGAAGCTTGCCGGGCGCCTTTGGAAACGCACTCCATTTCATTGGTAAGGGCTGCAGGCACAACGGAACTTCCAGCTTCCGCTCTACTTGTTGCAGCACTTAATCCATGTCCATGTGGAAGGGGGTTAGGGCGGAAAAACACATGTGCATGTCAAGATGCTGAAGTAAAGCGCTATCTGAATAAAATTTCCGGCCCCTTGGCCGATCGTATTGCAATTCACATTGAAGTCGGCCATGAAGTCGGTGATTCCACTTTATCTTTTGCGACATCCAATCAGAATATGACTTGGGCGTCTGCCCGTGCCAATGTGGCGAGAGTTCGTCAATGGGATCGAGAACACCGTGGAAAAGACCGCATCAAGCAAGGACCACAGATGACGCGAGAGGCAACATCCCTCTTTAACGCATGCCGATCAAACCTTAAGCTTTCGCATCGGGGTTTAAATCATGTTCGTAACGTTGCGCTTACTGCGGCATTGGTTGACAAAAGTCCGAAAATAGACGTTGTACACATCGCAGAAGCAGGCGCGGGGAGATTGTTCGACAGACCGACTTGGCTTCGTTAAATTTGCATGATGAACAACCCTCACCCCCTCATTCTTCCTGCAAGAGGAAAATCTCCTTCGATAGACGATTCAGTTTGGCTTGCACCTAACTGCACGATTGTGGGAGAAGTAACACTCGGCGCCGAAAGTACAGTATGGTTTGGCGCTGTAGTCAGAGGAGATGTCGCCTCCATTACCGTCGGATCGCGTGTCAATATCCAAGATGGGGCAATCATACATGGCACATATGGAAAATCAGAAACACTGCTTGAGGATAGGGTCAGCATAGGTCATAACGCCGTTGTTCATGGAGCGAGAGTTTGCAAAGGCGCACTTATAGGGATGAGTGCCGTTGTGATGGACAATGTCGTAGTAGGTGAGGGCGCCGTTGTCGCCGCGGGAGCAGTGGTGCTTGAAGGCACTGAAATTCCACCCCACACATTGTTTGCTGGAGTTCCTGCAAAGAATAGAGGTCCAGTAAAATCTGAACTTGCAGAACCTTTAAGGGCTACAGCAGATCGATATGTCGAATATGCGGGATGGTTTAGAGGTGGAAAGTAAATATTAAAACACCACCTCCTCCAAGGTAAGGTCGTCACCAAAAAAATGACGGGCACTAAACTTGAAGTTCTTTGTAAGATCCGAAACCTGAAAATGATGTTGCTCCATCTGATTTGTTGCGTGCAATTTATCGTCCATTTCAGCTAACACAGATTTCAATGCTTCTGCCACAATGGAGGGAGAGTCAATGACTGAGACTCTAGAAGGAAGTAAGTTTTTGACTTCACTTTTAATGAGTGGGTAGTGGGTACAACCCAAGATTATCGAATCGATATTAATAAAGGTCTCATCTGAAAAATAGGCATCCAAGACCGCTTGAGAGATACTGTCGTTGAAGAACCCTTCTTCTATCGCTGAAGCGAGAAGGGGAGTTGCTTTAGATATTAATTCAACATTGGAACTGAGCTCTTTAAAGCAACGATGGTAAAGTTCTGACGCAATTGTCGCTCGAGTTCCTATCAGTCCTACCTGGCAGGCTTGAGCGCAATTTTGACTTACGTATCTCACAACAGGAGTCACCATGTCGATCACAGGAATGTTTGGGCCTACTTCTGAAATGATCGCCTGGAGCGCGTTACTTGAAGCAGAGTTACAAGCAACAACAATTGCTTTGCACCCACTTTTCACCAAATGCCTCGCTATTCTGGTGGAATATCTCTGTATTAACTCAGGTGATTTCTCACCATATGGAAGATGAGCCGTGTCTCCGAAATACAGGATGGACTCCTCTGGGAGAAGGTCATAAATTGCACGGGCAACGGTGAGACCACCTATACCAGAATCAAATACACCTATGGGACGTAAACTGCTCAAGCAGTTTTACATTCCGAGCTTGGTGCGGACAAGGTCTGTCACATCTTCACCCCCATTGTAAAGGGTCGCACCCATACTCGAATCAAAAATGTAAGTGAATCCGTGCTCTGAACCGACAGTTTCAATTGCATCACGAACACGTTTTATCATCGGTGAGAGAAGTGATTCCTCCAGTGCTGAAAGCTCAGCTTGAACCGTCGTCCCAAACTCTTGAAGACCTTGGTCTAAACTTTGAATCTCACGTTCTTTTGACTCACGTATAGCGGCGGGCCAAGTCTCAGCTTTTGCTTGATATTCAGCGTATTTTGTTTGAAGATCTTCCTGCATACGTGTCATTTCCTTCTCAAACTCCATTGCTGAAGTCTCAATTGAAGTTTGCGCTACGGCACGCTCCGGAAGGTTCAATAATAAATTTTGAGCGTCAATGTGACCAAACTTTTGAGCCAAAGCTCCAAATGACATTAGGCCGATTAAGCCGAAAAGTAGTAAGAATTGTTTCATGAAATTATTTAATTGCGTATTGAAAATTATTGTTTTGGCGTTTTCGATCCACCAGATCCACCTCGTGCTCTGTCCATGGTTGAACGACCAGCATTCTTTGCATTTTCACGGGCGTTGTTAATTGCATCTTGACCTCTTCCAACAGCGCCTCCATCACCCTTTTCATCTTTTTCTACCTCTATTGTTTCCCCTGGCACAAATCCAAGTTTCTTAATGAGACGATCTGAGATGTCATATTTGGGATTTGTATAAAGCATGTTGCTCTGGTTGGATTTGTCGAACACGACCATGTATCCCGATCCTCCAGCAATATCTTTAAGTGATTCAAAAATACTTAGTTGAATCGGCTCTATCAGCTCTTGACGTTTTAAGAAAAGTTCACCCTCAACACCGAACTTCTGCTTTTGCATTTCTTTTGCTTCCCCACGTTTTTTAATAATTTCCTGTTCTCGCTTGACACGCATTTCCTTTGTAAGGAGGACACGCTCAGCACGATAAGCAACCTCTAGACGATCGGCAGCTTCAAGTTTGGCCTCAATCTCAGCCTGCCAATCAATCGCATATGTATTAAGCTCTTGCTGCGCAGTCGCGTAATCAGGCATATGGAGAAGGACATAGTCAGAATCAATATATGCGAATTTTTGCGCATTGGCAGTCTGAGGCACAAAAGACAAAACCATTGCTGCCAAACATGCTGAGACTAATTTATATGTTGAGAAAATTCGTGGCATCTTGAAATAATTCTTTGCGAAGTTAATAAAGCAGTTCGATCTTGCTCTACTATAAACGTGATTTTATGCCAATCATTGTTATAGCTCCCCCATATTCATTCCCATACTGAAGTGGAACTGACCTCTTGACATCGTTGGGACTGCCTCTACATCGTCAAGTCTCCAACCGTAGTCTAATCCCAAGAGACCAAACATCGGTAGGAATATTCTCAGTCCTACGCCGGCAGATCTGTATACCTGAAAAGGATTGAAGGCGCGTGCGTCCTCCCAAGTTTGCCCCCCCTCTAAAAAGGCAAGCGTGAAGATTGTTGCACTGGGGTTCGTAGATAAAGGATAGCGAAGTTCAGCCGAGTACTTGGCAACAACAGGAGCGCCCGTGTTCGCATTGGGAGATGTCAAGGCCAAATCATCGTATCCGCGCAAGTTGATTATTTCTCTTCCGTCCAGTGTATAGCCACTTAGAAAGACACCCCCGAGGTAAAACCTTTCAAATGGAGAGAGTGGTACCGCTCGGTCATACTGACCTATGAGCCCCACTCCGGCAGCAACTTTAAGGACCAGCGTTCTTGGGTTCTCTCCGCCACTGCGTGACAATGGTGTATACCATTCTGCTTTAAATTTCCATTTGTGGTACTCCACCCACTTATATTGTTCTTCAAGAGAAAGGCCTTCATAATACCCCTCTGGTCGAAAACGACTGTATGGAACGGTTGCTGAAACACTTACCTCTACATTTGATCCCCAAGTTGGATAGATAGGGTCGCTTATCGAGTTTCGTCCGAGAGAAATGTTCGCGGCAAGGTTGTTCGATCTCCCGTTAGAGAAGCTGAAGAATGAACCGAAATTGTCGAGGTTGAAATTTTGATATGACAGAGAAGATCGGAAAAGAAACCAGTCGTCTGGCTTCTTCAACCTTTTGCCCAACCCGACTTTGACTCCGATGATTTCAAGTGAATTACGTAATTCATTAATTTCACCATCAATGCGTTTGGGTTGCCCATTTGATTGCACCGATTTTGACAGAGCTACACTTAGAGAAGTAGGTTCTTTACCCCCTAGCCAACTCTCAATAAAGCTCATGTTGTAACTCTGGAAAAAGAGCCCGTTAGACTGAGCACGTATACTTACACTCTGACCATCTCCTGTAGGAATGGGACGCCATGCATCCTTATCAAACATTTTCTTGGATGAGAAATTCGTAAAGGTCAGCCCTAGAGAACCCACGACTCTTCCACCGCCCCAGCCTCCACTCAGCTCTATTTGGTCCGAAGGTTTTTCCTCAACTTTATATTCGATATCCACTGTTCCAGTCTCTGGATGTTGAATCGGATTGATCCCAAATGCCTCGGGATTAAAGTAATTTAATTGAGAAAGTTCACGCTGTGTTCTAATAATATCTGTCCGACTGAATAAATCACCTGGGCGCGTCCGAATTTCACGGTAAATAACGTGATCGTTTGTCTTTGTATTTCCTTCTACAAGAATCTTTCCGATGCGAAATTGCTGACCCTCCATCATGCGAACCTCAATATCGATCGTGTCATTTTCTACTCTTTGTTCGATAGGCATCGCGCGAAACGTGAGGTATCCATCGTCTTGATAAAGAGAACTCAAATCCATTCCCTTTGGATCCATAAACACGCGAGTCTCGAGATGAGAGAGAGAGTAAACATCACCTTTACGTATGCCTAATATAGAATCGAGTTGGGTGGATCGATATTTTGTGTTCCCAGTGAAAGATATATTTCCAAAACGGAATTGATTCCCCTCTTCGATGTCAAGCGTCAGTACGACAAGTCCTTCATCTGTTCTATAAATGGAATCGTTTGTTATTCGTGCATTTCTGTACCCCTCATTGTTGTACAAAGAAATAATCGCCTGTTGATCCGTTTCGAAATCTTCGGCGATGTATTTAGAGGACTTGTAAAATCTCCACCACTTCTTTTCTTTCGTGGATTTCATTTTACGTTTTACTTTGTCTGTCTCAAATGCGTGAATGCCATTAAGCGTAATTCGGTCTACCTTGATTTTTGTTCCCTTGTCTATATTCACTCTCACAATCGTGCCATTTGAAAAAGTAGAATCGATCTCTTGCACAATATCTACATTGATGTCAAGAAAGCCCTTGTCACGATAGTGATCCTTAATACGTTTTGTAGCAACTGCCAGGACGTTTTCATTGACGATACGGCCCGTCGTGAAATCAATCTTCCCACGAACCGTTTCCTGCTCCGATCTATTCACTCCAGCAATGCTGTATCTTGTAAGACGAGGCAATTCTTTCACGCGAATGACCAGATATAAATCACGGTCCCTGAGTTCGGCTGCCTCGATGCTGATATCTGCAAAAAGATCTTGATCCCACAGACTCTTGATCGCATCCCCAAGCCTCTCCCCTGGAATTGTAATTGAGGCGCCAATTTGAAGCGCACTAAACAACTTAATCGCCTGCACGTCGGTATACTCAGCGCCTACTACTGTAATTCCACCTATGCGATATTCTTGTGGGATACTGAGATCAAGCACTTCGAGCGCACTCTGATCAAGCGTTTGACCTAAAGAAAGAAAACACGGTAGCATAAGGGCTATCGTAAGCAAAAATGCTCTCATTTATCAGTCTGTTGTGGAACCCCGCCGAAGCGACGTTCACGGTTTTGAAAATCATAAATAGCAGCGAGAAAATGTTCTCGACGAAAATCAGGCCAAAGTACGGGCGTAAAATGGAATTCTGTATACGCTAACTGCCACAACATGAAATTACTTATCCTATGTTCCCCTGAAGTCCGTATCATAAGCTCAGGGTCGGGAATGCCAGCTGTCTTTAGATAGCTTTCAAACATCTCTGAATTAACCTCATCTTCTCTGACACCATCTCTAATAATATCTTTTACAGCTTCAGTAAGTTCCCACTTTGAACTATAATTTAAAGCCAAAATCAAGTCCAACCGATGAGGCTCTGGATTTAATTCAGCTGTAGACTTCAGTTGAACTTGACAATCTTTTGGAAGTGCCTCTAGATCTCCTATGGTTCTCAGACACACACCCTTTCCTTTTAAATCTTCTGTTTCCTTAACAAGTGTGGTCACCAACAAGTCCATGAGCGCCGCGACCTCTTCCTTAGGTCGATTCCAGTTCTCGGTACTAAAGGCGTATAACGTCAAATATCTCACCCCTGTTTGTAAGGCAGCCTCAACAACAGCCCGAACAGATTCTACACCATTTAGATGGCCAAAAATTCTATTTTCACCCCTGTTTTTTGCCCATCGTCCATTCCCATCCATAATAATGGCAATATGCTTGGGCATTTCATGGGGGTTTATACCTGTCGAAAGAAGCAAATCATGACGGTCTTGCTTTTCCGCTTTTGTTATTTGGAAATCACTCATTGTTCCCAGCAAGATGTAGGCTTTTTACTCACGCGAAAGGCAATTGATGCGAGAAAAAACCCGTACTTGTCATCAAGCCCCGCATCTCCACGTTGAAGACCTTGAGAATGAGGAAGGTCATCGGGTAGGTCTATAATCCGATCAGCCAATTCAAGGGCAAGTTCACCTCTGGCTTGTCTAAGTTCGACTGGGTTTACATATGAAGTACTCACATCATCTAAATAATCCGTCCATGTTTTCCTAAGCCCCCACTCCATTTGAAAGGCAATCGCCGGCCCCAGATTCACTTTGAACCCCATACCAAACGGCAGCGCGATCCCATTGAGTTTGTAAGGATCATTCCCGAACGTCCATCCTTGTCCTTCTGTTCCAAGAGGTTGCAATGGGTGCCAATTCCCATAGCTGTCCATTGCTTCAGGGTCATGCGTGAAATATGCTATCCCAGCGGTGAGATACCCCGTCAGTCTATTGTCGGTATTTCCCATGACATGATCGATGTAATTGATCTCCCCTGAGACTGAAAACTCGGCCATTTTATTTCTAAAATGCAGATTTCGATTCTGAGACCACGCATTGTTACTGTCTTCATCCCATGCTTCAATCATGCCTTGAAGAAGTTGTAACCTGATGCCTATTCTAGAATTAATATTGTGCCTAAAGTATCCACCTTGAACAACATGATGTCTTCCTGCCAAAGGATTGGACGGATTTAAATCCCCCAAGTAATAACTGGTACCTATCTGATATCCAATTTCTTTTGTGCCACTTTGAAAAGTTTGGGCAAAAGAATCAAATGCAGATGTCGCCATGAAAAGGCACATCATAATTTTTAGAGACGTTGTTCGAAATTTGGTGGTGGTGGTGGTCATAGTGTGTGTACTAACGCACGAAAGTAGTCGAGATTGTGCTTTGTTTCAATGCTCACGTGGATCAATTCCCCAATGCATCTTTGAACGTAGGGTATGAAAGAAGTTTTGATGTTCCAGATTGACAAACCTCACTTTAAATGGCGCGGGCTTGACACTCACTTTACATTTGGGCGATATGTGATAGGATCTGCTGTCGAGAGAAAGAAGATAACTCGCGTCTCTTCCATCAGGAGACAAAGTGATTTCTCCTTGTAGAGGAACCACAAGGGGACGATTTGTAAGGTTATGAGGGGCCAATGGTGTAATCACAGCCACATCGGAACTGGGGGAGATAATTGGCCCTCCAGCACTTAGGCTGTATGCCGTCGAACCTGTAGCTGTGGAGACCAGTAAACCGTCTGCCCAATATGTATTCACTAATTTTTCGTTTCTATAGACCTCCACAACGACCATGCTCGCGGTATCATGCTTATGTATCGCAACTTCATTGATCGCGTAGGGGAAATCTCCCAAATCCATACCTTCTGCCTCAACTTTAAAAAGCGCACGCTCGTCAATCCACGTTGTCCCGTTGACAATAGAGTCCATCGCTTGATCGATTGAGTTTGTTCCTACATTCGACAGAAACCCAAGCGTTCCCGTATTGATCCCCATAATAGGCACACCTGGTATAGAAGCCAAAGTAACACACTCCAAAAATGTACCATCTCCGCCCACAGAGAAAATGATATCACAGCCTTTTAATTCATGAGAATCCGAAAAGGTTCCCAATGATTCAGGCAAATACATAGACTGCTCGAGAAAAGTTCTGAACTCGCCGTAAAAAAGCGCCGTTGAATCAATCTCTATAATCCTATCCACAAGATGCTTCACGGCATCGTTGTGTTTCAGTTGGAAGGGTTTACCAAAAAGAGCTATACGCATGATTAAAATTTATATCAAGACTCGAGATAACGCATAAAAGCATCAAACTTGTTTCGGATTTCGTCCTCCACCTCAGGCGAATTGTAGAAATTTAAAACTTTGTAGTCAAACCGCTCAAAAGAAGCCATAATCGTAGCGATGTTCGTGGTATTTACTTTCAATGAAACGACAAAATCACCAGAATCGAGATGATTCATATTGAAACTTGTAATACGGGTGCCGGTCTCTTCAACAATTTGAGATATTTTAGACAAGCTGTAATTCGCAGCGGGAATTTCCAAAACGACAATGCTACCCTCCAACGCCCATCCAGATTCTTGAGCGAAAAAGTTTAAGATGGATCCTCTATCGATACATCCCATATACTTTCCTTGAATAACAACGGGAAGGACATCAATTTTGGCCTGAGCCATTTGGGCCACAACTTCATAAATGTGAATGTTTGGATCTACAAATATCGGATGGGTATCCACTTCTGCGAGAACAGCATCTTTGTCACATTCCAGCAAATCTTCTTCATTAATAAGCCCTTTAAACGCATCTTCAACGACCAATGGAAGGTGGGAAACCTTATATTCATCCATCAATTCTATGGCGTTAGCCACAGTATCAATAGGGAGTAAAAGAGGCAGGTCCGAAGTTAGAAGTTGCTGGGCTCTCATGTGTTAATTTTGCCAAATGTCAGACACCTCGAAGATACAAAATTTAACGTTGAACACTAAACTTAGTGTCAATGTAAATAAAATCGCTACACTGCGAAACGCAAGAGGGGGTTCGGTGCCAAATGTCATGCTTGCTGCTGAACGGATACAATCGTACGGAACAGCCGGTATAACTGTACATCCAAGACCTGACGGACGCCATATAACCTATCAGGATGTCAGAGATTTGCGATCCGTCGTAAAGTGTGAATTCAATATTGAAGGCTATCCATCAAAAGCCTTTATAGCGCTCGTACTGGAGGTAAAACCTGAGCAGGTAACGCTCGTGCCAGATCCCCCTGGCTTACTTACAAGTAACGCGGGGTGGGATACCGTAAAGCATCTAGAGTTCTTAACTGATGTTTTGGTTCAATTTTCCAATGCTGGAATACGTACAAGTCTATTTATGGACACCGCAGAAGAAGGAATAAGGGCTGCCGCTTTAACTGGTACAGATAGAATCGAACTCTACACAGAAGATTTCGCAATCAAACATGCCCAAATCGGCCCAGACGCAGCCATTCCATATGCCAGAGCCTCAACATTAGCCCACGCCCTAGGCATGGGCGTAAATGCGGGGCACGACCTTGATTTGTCTAATCTCCGAGACTTCGCACAAAATGTTCCCTTTCTAGATGAGGTAAGCATCGGACATGCCCTCATCTCGGACGCGCTCTACTTTGGTCTCTCAAATACCCTTAAAAAATATCTTGCCTGCCTTGAATAAACCAGTCACCTTACATCGTCGAATTGTAGGAGACTCCGACGCTCCGGATCTTATCATCCTGCATGGGTTGTTAGGAAGTGCTGACAATTGGCTCACACTCGCCAAACGATATTCTGAGAAATTTCAAGTTCATCTTGTAGATGCTCGTAACCACGGCCAAAGTCCGAAGAGTGAAATCCACAATTATCCAGCGATGTCAGAAGATTTGCTTGGATATTTAAATGAGCAGGAGATTGAAAAGACGGCGATAATAGGCCACAGTATGGGAGGAAAAACAGCCATGACTTTCGCCGAAAACCATCCTGAAAGGGTGACGAAGTTAATCATCGCAGATATCGCTCCTAGGATTTATACCCCTCATCATGGTCACATCTTTGAGGCCTTAAAAAAAACCTCGCCAGAAAATGCTAATTCTCGAGAGGAGGTTTCGTTAGACTTGAAATCAAGCTTGGGAAACGACAGTGTATTGATCCCATTTTTAATGAAAAGTTTAAGACGCGAAAAAAGTGGAGGTTTTTCGTGGAGATTTAATGTTGATGTTCTGAGCAAGACTCTTCTCAGTATTACAGAAAAAATACATCTGACAATCAACACCCTGCCGACACTGTTTATATATGGTCGGCAGTCTGAGTATGTCAAAGAGTGTGATATCTCAGAAGTCGAAGGTTTATACCTGCAACTAGAAACCGCATGTTTAGAAAATTCTGGCCATTGGCTTCACGCTCAGGAACCTGAATTGTTTTTTGAAATCACCAGCGATTTCTTAAACTAGCCAACGCTTTTCGAAGTCACCCACTGGTCGCTTTTAACCATCGACGGTAGGCATTAAATAGTTTTGACCGAGATACGAAACCCATGTATTTGCCTTTAGAATCAACGACAGGAAGATTCCAAGCCCCACTGCTCTCAAACTTAGACATCACCGAATCCATTTTGTCATTATGCACAATCAGTTGATCGGGAACGACCATTAACTCTTGGACTGTAACCGAATCATATCGATCTCTGTCAAACATGATTTCACGTATATCTTGAAGATCAATTAAGCCCTTGAGCAGCCCTCTTTTATCCACTACAGGATGAAGATTTCGTTGGCTTTTTGCAATGACACGCACCAGAACACCCAATGTATTGTCAGGCATAACAGGGGTAAAGTCTGTCTCGATTTCATCCGTGAGCGTCATTAAAGTGAGCACATTTTGATCTTTATCATGGGTCAATAACTCACCTCTATCAGCCAGTTCGTAGGTGTATATACTGTTCTTGACGATAAATTTAGAGACCAAATAACTGATTGCTGCACAAAGCATCAACGGCACGAAGAGTTCATATCCACCACTGATTTCAGAAGCTAGAAATATAGCGGTCAACGGGGCGTGTAGGACCCCAGCTGTCATGCCACCTATCCCCGCCAAAACAGCATTCCCAATGGGTATCGTGTCTGGTCCAAAAATAATATTTGTAGACAACGCAAAAATGTAACCGAGCAGGGCCCCGCCGAAAATCGCAGGTGCAAATACGCCAGCAACACCCCCAGCCCCAACTGTAAGACCGGTGAGAATAGGTTTTAAAGCCCAAGCAATAAATAAGACCCCTAACAAAGTTAAACCTTGGGCGTTGATTTGTGGGATGAGTTCGTTTGCCAACTCGTCTGAATATCCCATAAATAATGAATTTACGACTTCGTAACCCTCACCATATAACGAGGGGAAACTTGCAACAGCCCAGCCGACAATCACCCCTGAAAAAAGAATTCTTGTCAGCGGTTTTTTGAATCGAGAAATGGCGCTTGAGGACAATAGATAAAGACCTGTAAATACAACTGAACCCAAACCTGCAAACAAGCCGAGTGAAATGTAAAATGGCAAACGTTTGATCGCAAAAGGAGCGAGTTTTGTTACAGCCAAAATATCTTGACCTTCAATCAGAAAATACGCCGTTAAAAGTGAAGCCAAAGACGCGAAGATGAGAGGGACCAGACTTGCAGCAGTGAGGTCAATCATGATCACTTCCACTGCGAATAGAAGCGCAGCTATGGGTGCCTTAAACATGGCCGCCAAAGAAGCTGTTGCAGCGCATGCGATAAGCAATCTACGGCGCTGGAAGTTCTTCTTCGTGCGTGACGCAATTTCAGAACCTATCGTTGCCCCAGCCTGAACAGCAGGTGCCTCAAGACCACCAGACCCTCCAAACCCTACAGACAAAATGCTCGTGACGACTGGCGCAAAAAGCCAGGTTCGTTTTAAAGCACCTCGCCTTGTAGACAGCGCATGAAGGGTCGCAGGAATACCACCACCGGGATGAACACCCCCTAGAACTTTACGGACAAACCAAGCAGTTAACAGCAGACCTATTATCGGACCAAATCCCAAAAGAGGGGACCAACCGGAGTACGTTTGGGCAGAAAAAATGCCGGACCGAATAAAACTGACACCATTCTTAAGCAATACAGCCACCAACCCCGCGAGAACACCCACTATACTTGCCCAAAGTAATATAGCTCGATCCGACCTTATGAATTCCCAAGCCTTAGAACTTAGACTTTTAATCATATTCTAATGCTTACGATAAGAACATCATCGACCTGCTCTTCATTCGATTTCCAATCATCGAACACCCGAGAGAATTCTTCGTTGTGTTCCGAAATCGGAAGTTTAGCAACCCGTACAATCAGTTCTCGAAACCTTCTGCGCATAAACTTCTTTCCTGAAGGTCCACCAAACTGGTCCACGAATCCATCTGTTGAAGCAAAAATTGTATCCCCAGTTTGTAAAGCGAAGGTTTGTTCTGAATAGTTTTTAGAGCCTGGCTCGAAAGATGCAATCGCAAATTTATCAGATTTAAGCTCATGTAATTCACCCTCACGTACGATATATAGTGGGTTATTTGCCCCCGCAAATTGAAGCTCCATCTTCTCCATATCGACAGCAATCATTGCCAAATCCATTCCGTCTTGTAGATGTGTCGGAGAGGCCTCTGAACGAAGGACATCCAAGGCTGCAGAATTAAGTTTGTCAAGAATTTTGCAAGGTTGCGTGAACACTTTCGTGACATGCGTCAAAGCATTGTATCCCACCAAGCTCATAAATGCACCTGGAACCCCATGACCTGTACAATCAACAGCAGCGAGAAGTCTCACTCTGCCTACTGAGTGAAAAAAATAAAAATCTCCACTTACGATATCGCGGGGACGATAAAACACCGAGGCTTGGTCAAACACTTCGGATACTTCTTTTTTTGTAGGAAGAATAGCTGTTTGAATCCGTAACGCATAACTAATACTGTCCTGCAAATCGCTTAAAAGTTCTTCAGCACGTTGTTTCTGTGCGCTCATCTCCGCCGTCCTGTTTTCAACTTTTATTTCAAGCTCTCTTTCTGTGGTTGCCAAATCGTCCCTCATACTTAAAAGTGCGTGACCGAGGGAGTCCTCATCACTTAATGGCTCGTACAGCGAATTAAAATCACCTGAACCCACCGCTTCAGAAAACACCCGTGTTTTGTGGAGACCTTCAGCAAGTCTATTTACAGCGACTGCCATGTCGCCTATTTCATCTGGCGTAATGGGAACAGGACCATCAGGCTCCTTCCCCTGCCCCATATACAATACAGCACGTTTTAGCTGTCTCACAGGTACAAGAATAGAACGTGTGACTGCCAACCCCACTATAATTCCTAGAATTAAAACCAAAAGCGCAACTGAGCCCGCGTAAGTATTCAGATCATCTCCAAGTTGTTCCATTCGACCTGTGGAGGCGAGAAGAGATGAGTTTTGGGATTCCGTAAGTTTATCCAACCTGTCGCGAATACGTTGCGTAAAAAGAGGAAGACTGGACCCCTCTAACGCATAATATTCCGCATCCATCATCGCGATTGGATCGTCGTAGCTTGAAAAATCGGGGAGCAAACGCATAATCTCGTGATATGCGATAAAAAGATAATCTAAATCTCTTTGTAGACTGTCAAGCTGAATCGTCGCATTTTCATCCCATGCAAATTCCATGCTCTTGAGGATAGAATATTGAGAGGGTATCGTTTGATCTATCAGTTCGACCAAACCACTCTTTTCAGGATCATCAATTCTACTTTGTACTGTAAGCCAGTGTTTGATTCGCACTCTCGATTCCCCTATAGACCTGTCTAAATCTTCTAATGCACCTATACTTGGCACCAGTACATTGTCTATGTTTTTTCCAAGCTGACGACTTTCCCCAAGCATGGTGCGGGTTCGTAAAAAGAGCGCACTTACAGCCAAGGTAAACACCCCAAATCCAAGCGCCATCCGCCAGCCTATTGTGAATCTAAAACGGCTTCTATTTTCTGGTGTGGTAATAATGCCCAAGCTATTTAATGGCCTCTTCTAAAAGCCTTTTATATTTCTCACTTTCCTCATTCTGACTCAAAGCACGATAAATCGTCATCAGACCTTTTAAAGTCTCCATTCTATTTCGTTCCATATTGTGAGCTTCCAACATGGGCTCAAGGGCTTCTTGAAACAACAATACACAAATATCCTGTATCTCCATTAACTCAAACATGGACGTTGTATGGTCTATGGATTTAAGCTCTGAAACACCTCTGTTATATAGATTTATAGCCAAGTTATATCGTGCCGTATAATCTCTTCCATCCAATTCTATTGCCCTCAAATAATGGCTTACTACTTTTTCAAACAACGCTTCTCGCTTTTGCATGCTTGAAGGGTTGTTCAAATCAATGCTTTCTAAAAGAATGCGATTTGCTTTGGCAAGATTTTTCTCTAACTCGACTTCCTCTCTTACCCAATTTTCATCTGGGCTTAGTACATTTTTTATCTTGACGAACGCCTTGAAATACGTCATCACTTCCTCGTCCATACCCATCTGAAAACCATGAACTCCTTTCACTGCATCATTCATATATGTCTTTGAAAGGTAGTCAAGTGCATCTTCCACCAATTCTGAAATCGCCCCCGGAAAAGCACTGTTTTTATCAAGTTCATAAGCTGTCAGCAATTGAATGACAGCAATTGATCTTTCGGCACTGGCTGTTTTTGACGTTGACGCATTAAGAAAGGCACTGTCCTTATACCTCTCTTTGTGGGAATAGCCTGCAACATACCATGCTCTAGCGTCATTCTTTGCACCATTTTCAAGATGAGGCTCTATCATTAACAACGCATCGTTATAAGCACCATCTTTGGCAAAAGAAATGGCTTCGTCTATCAGATTTGCAGTTGATCCAGGTTGAGCAATGCCCACGACTGAGAGCAAAAGCGTCAAACCTATAAATGACAATCCTCTATTTAGAATCTGGAAATTCATCGTGTTACAGCCCATGATAAGATCCTATTACCTACAATTAATCCTCTTAAAACAGCATTATCCATATCTAACTCATATCTAATCTTACTCGATTGAACGAGGAAATTCATCACTGCTCCTTTGGGCATTTGTAACCCAGCATTGACAGAAGTGACAACCATCACTGACTGGTTGCCTGTAGATTTAATCAGAGCCAAAAGATCATCACCCTCTGATTCCGTATAAAGTATATGTGTAAACTCCGACATTTCTGCATCCTCAAACCACACCATTTCCAACATTTGACTCCCAATAGATTGACTAGAATATTTTTCCACTAAAAAATCAAATAGAATTCTGTTCCCATGGATTCCAATCTTGAAATTCCCCTCTTTTGTTTCTTGAGGCCAGTCATTTGATCTCGCAAATTGAAATAAAAAACTCGCCTTTGTAATCGCTATTGTATCGGCCGAATCCAACTTAGGCCCTCCCTGATCACCCTGAATCCAAGCCAACCCAACTCCGGCAACAATAGCGATACCCATGAGTAAAACCCAAACAGAATTATTTATAGGCCAGTTGCGAATTTCAACGTTGTGCATCTTACGAAGATAACTTTTCAATACACTTCTATTCCCCCTATCATCATTGGGTTTCAAACGTCACAATGTGAGTGAATCAATGTTCCTTGATAAAGCGTGCAGGGCTTATCTCCGCAGGTAAAGGAGTTTGGTTAAAGATGAAGTTCGCCAAATGAGACGCAGTGGTCGGACCGACGAAAACGCCACGGGTGCCCAAACCATTTAAAATGTATGTGTTCTTTAAATTATTTACTGGACCAGCATAGGGACGGCGGTCCGTCGAAGCTGGACGAAGACCCGAAACATGATCCGTGATTTCAAAGTTGTCAAAGACGTTTGCTGCGATGATCGGTTGAAGGGCGTGAAGCAATTCAGAACGCCCCGCGTCGGTGGGTTCACTTTTCGTGATATTCCATTTGTATGTGGCGCCGAGTTTAAACGTGGAACCCCCTCGTGGGAGAAGCCATTTCACTCGATTCACACACATGCCATGTGTGTCTATTGGAGATTTTATTGTCAAAATTTCTCCATGATCGCTCGCAATTTTAAGGCCGATAGACGCGAAATCTTGTGTTGCGCCCACACCTCGACAATCAATGACATGTGAAAATTTGGGCGGAAGTTGGGTTGAGAAATCCCATCGCTTCTCAAAGAACTTACCTCTTAACTCGAGGTTTGCACGAAAGGACTGTATGAGCAAAGGCAAATTGACCCAGCCCGCTTCGGGGACAACGCCAAATCCATGTGGTGCAATGACATCTTGGGGGCAATCATCAGAAATCTCAGAAAGGAATTCGGCAACTGGATGTGAATCGTTCAGGCGTTTGGTCCAAAGGTCTCGGTATTGTGAGTTTGGGAAAACCCTCATAATGGGCGCAATATGAAACAGTTCTCCTTGAAGATTTAAAAAATGCTCTAAGGAAAGGTAGGTTTCGCGCATCGCATTCAGGTGCTCGTGCGCATTCCAAACGTCGACAAGCCGTTTAAATGATACGGGGTTAAACATCCCCGCTGCGACCTTCGTTGCGCTGTTCGATTCAGGACCCGATTTGGCGCCAGAATTCCAAACCTCATAATCTACACCGCGTTTCTCTAACTCCCAGGCCATGAGAATTCCCGACAGACCTGAGCCTACAATAAGAAACGTATCCGTCGAAGAAGAGGGCATATTAATCGAACGTGTTAATCAATAACGCCTAGCTCTCGCGCCACCTTTTCAAATGCGGCCAGGGCGTGATCCAAATGCGCGCGCGTATGCGCAGCAGATAGCTGGACCCTAATTCTCGCCGCTCCTTTCGGAACGACTGGATAAAAGAAACCGATGACGTAAATACCTTCTTCAAGGAGGCGGTTTGCCATCTGCTGTGAAAGTCTCGCATCGCCTAACATCACAGGAACGATTGCGGACTCGCCATCATTAAAGGGAAGACCTGCAGCGCGAAGACCTGCTTTAAAATAGTTTGTGTTTTCCTCCAAACGGTCACGAAGCGCTGTGCTCTCGTCGAGCATCTTGAACACCTCAAGTGAGGCGCCTACAATATTTGGTGCAAGCGAATTAGAAAAGAGATACGGACGAGATCTTTGGCGAAGTAATTCTATGATCTCTTTGCGGCCCGTTGTGAATCCACCCATGGCGCCACCTAAAGCTTTTCCGAGCGTACCTGTGATAATATCGACTCTTCCCATGGCGTCATGAAGTTCTATTGAACCTCTGCCCGTCTTCCCTATAAATCCAGTTGCATGGCACTCATCAACCATCACCAGCGCGTCATATTTATCTGCAAGATCACATATTTTGGAGATCTCTGCCACATAACCGTCCATAGAGAAAACGCCATCTGTTACAATGATTTTAAAACGCGCTCCAGCGTCACATGCCGCTTTGAGTTGTGTTTCAAGATCAGCCATGTCATTGTTCGCATAACGGAACCGCTTCGCCTTACAAAGTCTCACACCATCTATGATTGAGGCGTGATTTAACGAATCTGAAATGATTGCATCTTCAGCCGTGAGCAAAGGCTCAAAAACACCGCCGTTTGCATCAAATGCGGCAGCATATAGAATGGTATCCTCGGTTTCATGAAAAGCCGCAATCGTCGTTTCTAATTCCTTATGAATATCCTGAGTGCCACAAATAAACCTCACAGAACTCATGCCAAATCCATGCGTATCTAAGGTCTTCTTCGCGGCTGCCACCACCCGACTGTTGTTGCTGAGTCCCAAGTAGTTGTTTGAACAAAAATTGAGCACCTCAGTGCCGTCACTCAGGACAATAGAGGCTTCCTGAGATGAGGCTATAATTCGTTCACGCTTAAACAATCCCGCTTCCTCGATACTTGCGAGTTCACCCTGAAGGTGAGATTTCATTTTTCCATACATACTGCGAAGGTAAGGGGAATGTTATTCACCCTTTCACTATGTCATCATCCACCCAAAACAAGTGGGTGATTTCTCTCACCATGTCCCATGGGGTTGTTGTATTTCACAGGATATCCTGACGGCACATGCGATGAAATTATTTCTTTTAGTGTAAGACCAAATGGATTGTCAACAGACTGACCGTCAGCGATGGTATTGTCTCTTAGATCTTCAAACGTTCCGATGACAAGTCCATCGGCCTTTTCAAAAATACCCGCCAGTTTTAAAGCGAGGAACATGCGATCGATGTGATACAGATATTCATCCAAATCTTCAAGAAAGAGGTAAGACCCTGAAACATCCGGAAAATAGGGTGTGCCCAACAAAGCGTATAAGACACTGAGGTTTCCGCCTGTGATTTTTACATTTGGTGTGACACCGAAATCACCGCGAAGGGAGGACCACAAAGCATCGACATCAGAACGTAAGGTCGAGGGCAAAGTCGAGGCGACCGGGGCATGAAGAGAGGCGATTCCGAGGTTTGTCGACCAGGCGTGAAGAGCAGTGATGTCAGAAAACCCAATAATCCATGTAGGATCTGCCAGATAAGCAGTGGAATCGAGGAGTGGCAAAAGCCTTCCAGACCCGTATCCACCTCGGAGTGCGAAGACTGCCCGTATCGATGGGTCTTGGAATGCGGCGTTTAATAACGCCGCACGATGGGAGTCAGACCCCCCAAATTGATGGTCACGCTCGTCCAGCCCTGGGGGGATTACTGGGGTGAAACCCCCAGCAACAACAGCCGAAGCGGCATCTTGGATGACATCCTGTGAGGCAAAGCGTGCTGGGGCTACCAGCATTATTTTATCCCCTGGCTGAAGGTATGTAGGTCTTGATGTGTTCATTTTAGTTGGGGTTAAGTTAATGAGTCTGGGAGTAGTGAGGTATTTTTGGGGCTCTGAGTTTTAAAAAGCACAAATGAATTCTATTCGCACACCGAAAAGACGGCTCATCACATCAGCCCTACCCTATGCAAATGGACCTATTCACGTAGGACATATGGCGGGGGCGTATTTGCCTGCGGATATTTACGTGAGATATTTGAGGAGTGCTGGGGAGGAAGTCGTCTGGGTGTGTGGAAGTGATGAACATGGTGCCGCAATTACGTTGCGTGCAAAA
>CAJQPF010000009.1 GCA_905480095.1 uncultured Flavobacteriales bacterium | reverse complement strand
AGCGACTGACGATTGTGGCAACGCAACATCAGCGACTCAGACAATCACGGTTATTGATACAACAGCTCCTAAGCTTACAATACCAGCAGATTACACGGCTGAGTGTTCAGATGCGCATCCAATGGACGACGCTTCTGCGACAGACAACTGTGGTGAGGTCACGATTGATGTTGTTGAGACAACAATCCCTGGCTTATGTGCTGGAGATTACACCATCACCCGTGCGTTCACAGCGACTGACGATTGTGGCAACGCAACATCAGCGACTCAGACGATCACGGTTATTGATACAACAGCTCCAGAGCTTACAATCCCTGCAGATTACACCGCTGAGTGTTCAGATGCGCATCCGATGGACGACGCTTCTGCGACAGACAACTGTGGTGAGGTCACGATTGATGTGGTGGAGACAACAATCCCTGGTTTATGTGCAGACGATTACACGGTCACCCGTGCGTTTACAGCGACTGATGATTGTGGCAACACGACTTCAGCCACACAAACGATTACGATTACAGATACAACAGCTCCAGAGCTTACAATCCCAGCTGATTACACAGCGGAGTGTTCAGACGTGCATCCGATGGATGATGCTACTGCGACAGATAACTGTGGCGAGGTGATGATTGATATTTCTGAGACGACTATCCCTGGCTTGTGTGCTGACAATTACATCATAACTCGTACGTTTACAGCAACTGATGACTGTGGGAATTTCACAACCGATACTCAGACAATTACGATTATCGACACGACTGCACCATCATTAATTTCGCCAGAAAACCTCAGTTTATCGTGTCTTGATTCTAACGATTTCGGAACGCCTACATCAAGTGACTTTTGTTCAGATGTCGACCTTACTATCATTTCTGACACTACTTTAGGGGCATGCCCAGCTCAGTATCTGATCACACGCACATTTGTTGCGACAGATCAGTGTGGAAATAGCACAACAGCTTCTCAAACAATTGAATATTTGGACAACACTCCACCTTCATTCGGTTCCACTGCTTCTTATTTAGAAATAGCATGTTCCGAAGAAGCAGTATTGGACGCTGAGGCATTTGACTCTTGCAGCGCTGTTGCTGAGCTTTCATACATCGACAACTTCGGATCTGGAGGATGTATGTCCCCTACATCGAATATCGTGCGTGTTTTAACAGCAGTGGATGCATGTGGAAATTCAGCATCTTTGGAACAAACGATACAGTTTATAGATACTGTAGCCCCAATTTTTACCTACATTCCATCAGACATAGCCATTGATTGTAGTACAGATTACCCATTTGATTTTCCAGTGATCACGGATGGCTGCAGTGATGTCAATCTCATTTATACCTTAGACACAATTTCAATGAGTGCGTCTAACGATTACACAGTTAATGTTTTATGGACAGCAACAGATGGTTGCGGAAATGAGAAAACGGTGAGTCAATTAATTTCGGTAAGCGATACTGAGGCACCCATGTTCACTCAAGCTCCCAACCTTCCTGAATTTTTAGAAATCGGCAGCCCCCTCCCGAATTGCAATACGATAGAGTGGATCGCCAGTGACAATTGCTATGCTTCAAACAAAATCATTTTCGATTGCACACAAGACACCGTATATACTGACAATGGACCATGCATTGGACCCTATGAAATTCACTATGCATATAGTCTTTCTGACCCTTCTGGAAACACAGCTGAATTTTCACATGTTATCATTATGACCGATTTAACTCCACCTGTTTGGATCTCTATACCTGAGGATTCATCAGCTTCATGTGATGAAGAAATCATTTGGGAAGCGCCTGTCGCAAATGGCGTTGACCTCTTGTGGGAAATTACAATTGACACGATACCAGGTGTATGTCAATACACATATGAACTTGAAAGAACGTTGACACCTGTTGACGGATGTGGCATTACGGGTGACACGTATACGCATTCCATCTTCGTCTCAGATGATTCTTCTCCTGAATTCATCGGAGAACTGTCAGACCTTTCTCTTTCTTGTGGAGAAGAAATTCCTCTCATTGACATTTCAGCAATTGACAATTGCACAGCGGACATCCTGGTATCTGACGCTTCATTCATAAGTCCAGGATCGTGCGAAGGAAATTATATCATACTACATGAATTAATAGCTGAAGACCTTTGTGGAAATACAACAACAGAAACATATACCATCACAATAACAGATACTTTGGCGCCTGTTTTCATCAACGCTCCTGAAGATTTAGTGCTCGAACTTGGAGAGGAATTCCTGGCCTGCAATGAAGCAGAAATTGAAATCGAAGACAATTGTAGTTCAGCTGAATGGACGTGTGAAGAAATAATTGAACCTGGTTTATGTTTGGGAGCGTCGACTCACCTTCGCACCTATACCGCTTCAGACGCCTGTGGAAATCAGTCATCTGCAAGTCAAGTCATTATGATTATTGACACAACAGCACCTGAGTTCACCTTTTTCCCATCTAGCTCTACACTTCCTTGCGATGGTGACACACTGCCATTGATGACAAATATCTTAACGGGGTATGATTTGGGATCACCAGACTCTCTCACATTTACATTTGAGGGCTTAACAACCGGTGGAGATGATTGTAATATTGAAAAGATTAGAGTCTACAGAGTCTCTGATGACTGTGGTAATTATTTAGACTCAACACATGTAACCCTACTAATCGACACTGTGGCGCCTACGTTAAACACACCGTTAGAAGACCTGAGTTTCACATGTCTCTATGACATGACTCCATGCGATATCGATCAATTAGACATAAGTGACAATTGCAACACTACAACGTCTTCTTGTATAGATCTAAATATTGAGGGAGACTGTGACAATGAACCTTGTACTATTGAACGTACATATACGATTTCAGATATCTGCGGAAATTCATTGGACATCTCTCAAACAATCTCTATTACGGCGTCACCTTCTGACTCGCTCTGTGATACAACAATAGCGGTACAGGAGCCGGCCATGTTTACATCTAATGAACCTTCTTGTATTCCTTTCCCTAACCCAATACGCGCCTCCTTACATGGCGGCAGCATAAACTTACTCAATTGCCCTGATATGACGGAGTGGGTTATATTAAATAGCTTAGGTAAAGTTGTCGCACTTGGCCAATCAAGTACGATACAAGTGACCAACCTCACTCAAGGCTTGTACTTTTTACGTGCCAATGGTTATGGAACACAAAGAATTGTCGTACTGAAATAATCGATCAGGTGAGCGTTACAGCATCGAATCGTATGCGAACAAATAAGGGTGCTACTATCTAAATGAGGCCCCCTTATAAATTGCCATCTCACCTAACTCCTCTTCTATTCTCAGCAACTGATTGTATTTTGCAACTCTATCTGAACGGCTTGCTGAACCTGTCTTTATTTGACCTGTAGATAAAGCAACAGACAAATCTGCAATAATTGTGTCCTCAGTCTCACCACTCCTATGGCTCATCACCGAACTATAGCCTGCTCTGTGAGCCATTTCAACTGCGTCCATCGTCTCAGAAAGGGTTCCTATTTGATTAACCTTCACGAGAATTGAATTCGCGATACCTTGTTCAATGCCTTGTGCCAAACGACTCACATTGGTCACAAATAAATCATCACCCACCAATTGTATATCCTTTCCCAATTTATCCGTTAAAAGCTTCCAAGAGTTCCAATCATCCTCATCCAAACCATCCTCTATGCTTACTATAGGGTATTTCTTACTCCACTTCTCCCAAAAGTCAACCATGGCCTCTCCATTCATCTCCTCACCGGTAGAATCAAAACGGTAAAGCTTACGTTTCTTATCATAAAACTCAGAGGCTGCAGCATCAAATGCGAGTAAAACATCATCTCCAGGCTTATACCCTGCCTTTTCAATCGCTCTTAACACATACTCGACACCTTCCTCATTTGATGCAAGATTTGGTGCAAAACCTCCCTCATCACCGACATTGGTAGAATGGCCCTTTTCTTTAAGTACATTTTTCAAACTGTGAAAAATCTCTGTTCCCATTCTTAATCCTTCTGAAAAAGTGTCTGCCCCTACAGGCATCACCATATATTCTTGAATATCTATCTTATTGTCAGCATGTGAACCACCATTCAGAATATTCATCATCGGAACAGGCATCGTCCCCACATTTGAGCCACCGATGTATCTGTAAAGTGGTTGCCTTACAGACTCCGCAGCAGCTTTCGCCTCTGCAAGTGAAACGCCTAAAATTGCGTTCGCACCTAAATTCCCCTTATTTTCAGTCCCATCGATATCGTTCATCACCTGATCTATCAAGCGCTGTTCTGTAACATCAAGTCCATTTAATTCATCATTGAGAATTGTATTCACATGATCAACTGCACGAGAAACACCTTTCCCCAACCATTGATCTCCTCCATCTCTAAGCTCTACAGCTTCATGAATGCCAGTAGAAGCTCCTGAAGGAACCGCTGCACGTCCAAAAGCGCCCTCACTGGTCACAACTTCAACTTCCAAGGTTGGGTTACCTCTAGAATCAAGGATTTGTCTCGCGTGAATTATTTCAATATTACTCATCTTATACTGTTATTTGCTTGGAAATCTGAATATGTTCAATAAACTCATCAAATAAATATCTGCTATCATGTGGACCAGCGGATGCCTCTGGGTGGTACTGTACACTGAAAACAGGCAGCCCCTTCAATCGTATGCCTGCGATAGTGTTGTCATTGAGATGGAGGTGGGTTATTTCAATTTCACTGTTCTCCTTCAAAGAATCATGACTGACTACAAATCCATGGTTTTGAGATGTTATTTCGCATGTTCCAGTCAATAAATTTTTCACTGGGTGATTTACACCTCTGTGACCATTAAACATTTTTTCAGTCTTCAAACCTTGACTCAAAGAAAGCAATTGATGTCCCAAACATATTCCAAAAATCGGAAGTTGACAATGGACTAACTTTTTAACCTCTTCGATCACAGTAGGCATAGAAGAAGGATCGCCAGGCCCATTAGATAGCATAATACCATCTGGATCCCATGCCATTATTTCTTCAGAGGAAGTGTTCCAAGGGAAGACCCTCACCATACACCCTCTTTTTTCTAAACATTTCGCAATACTTCGTTTAAAACCAAAATCTAAGAGGGCAATTTTGTGATCTCCTTCAACACAAAAATCATAAGGCTCAATAACAGATACCTCACTACTCAGCTCCAAGCCATCCATGGATGGCACACCTGAAAGTTGTGTTTTTAACTTATTTACATCAAACTCTTCGCTTGAAATAATCGAGTTCATGGCGCCATTTTCTCTGATATGGCGAACAAGCGCTCTTGTATCTACATCACTGATACCAACGAGATCATTCTTGACGAGGTCTTCCTGCAATGTGGCAGACCCAGAAGGCCTACTTGCAATTGTTGAAAAATTTCTTACGATCAACCCAGCAATTTTCACTCCGCCAGACTCATCTTCTTCTTGGTGAACACCATAATTTCCAATATGTGCAGTTGCCATAATAAGCATCTGTTTGTGATAGCTTGGATCAGTAAAGATCTCCTGATACCCATACATACCTGTATTAAAAGCTATTTCACCTGCAGCAGTACCTATGGCACCTATTGATTTTCCATTAAAAACGGTTCCATCCTCCAAGAGGAGAATGGCGGGTGATTCTGTTCTACGTAATCCTTGCATGCTTCAAAGATACTTATTCTATTAAATTATTTAAACCTTTTTTATCCCTAATAGACCCCAATTTATAAACGCACAAAGGGCATCCTATGGATGCCCTTTGTTAAAGTATCTATGAGATAATTAGTCTTCTTTTTTATCTTCTTCTGAAGATTCTTCTTCAGCAGCAGGTGCTTCTTCAGCAGCAGGTGCTTCTTCAGCAGCAGGTGCTTCTTCAGCAGCAGGTGCTTCTTCAGCAGCAGGCGCTTCTTCAGCAGCAGGCGCTTCTTCAGCAGCAGGCGCTTCTTCAGCAGCAGGCGCTTCTTCAGCAGCAGGCGCTTCTTCAGCAACAGGTGCTTCTTCAGCAGCAGGCGCTTCTTCAACAGCAGGCGCTTCTTCAGCAACAGGCGCTTCTTCAGCAACAGGTGCTTCTTCAGCAACAGGTGCTTCTTCAGCGGCAGCTGGGGCTACTGTCTTGCTTACAGGTGAAGCACCTCCACGACGAGAACGACGGGTCTTCTTCTTTTTCTCCTCTTTGCCATATAAATCGTTGAAATCAACGAGCTCAATAAGACACATGTCTGCATTGTCACCCATACGATTCCCCGTTCTAATGATCCGAGTATATCCACCTTCTCTTTCACCAACTTTAGGGCCTACTTCACGGAATAAAGCCGTGACTGCATCCTTACTTGCCAAATAGCGAAAACAAACACGTCGACTATGTGTTGAATCATCTTTTGAACGATTCACCAATGGCTCAACGTATTTCTTAAGCGCTTTGGCCTTAGCTACAGTTGTATTGATACGCTTATGTTCAATAAGCGAACAAGCCATGTTGCTGAGCATCGCTTTACGATGGGCAGATTTACGACTTAAATGATTGAATTTCTTACCGTGACGCATAGCTTTACTCCTTATCCAGTTTGTACTTGCTTACATCCATACCGAATGCAAGGTTCTTAATTTCGACCAACTCTTCTAGCTCAGTCAGTGACTTCTTACCGAAGTTACGGAACTTGAGAAGGTCATTCTTATTAAATGCAACCAAATCACCTAATGTTTCGATGTCAGCTGCCTTGAGACAGTTGAGAGCACGAACACTTAGGTCCATATCAGCCAATTTCGTCTTAAGAAGTTGGCGCATATGTAGACTTGATTCATCAAATTCTTCAGCTTCAACTTGCTCATCAGATTCAAGCGTGATACGCTCATCTGAGAATAACATAAAGTGATGAATTAATATTTTTGCTGCTTCCTGTAAAGCATCCTTGGGTGTGATACTACCATCACAATCAAGCTCAAGAATCAACTTTTCATAATCCGTACGTTGCTCAACACGGTAATTCTCAATGTCATACTTCACGTTACGAATTGGCGTGAAGATACTGTCCATAGAAATGGTACCTAGTGGAGCTTCTGAACGAACATTTTCTTCAGCTTGAACATAACCACGACCTTTGCCGATGGTTAATTCCATTTTAAGATCAACGCTCTTCTCCATTCTGCATAGCACCAAATCAGAATTAATCACCTGAAAAGCCGATGTAAATTCACCAAGGTCTCCAGCAGTTAGAGATGTTTTACCTTTTACAGAAACAGTCACTGTTTCCATATCAGTATTTTCAATTTGACGCTTAAATCGAACTTGCTTTAAGTTCAAGATGAGTTCAGTCATATCTTCCATTACTCCTTTAATCGTAGAGTATTCATGATCGACACCGTCGATACGTACAGAAGTTATTGCGAAGCCTTCTAGCGAAGAAAGGAGGATACGACGAAGCGCATTTCCTACTGTTACGCCAAAACCTGGCTCTAAAGGGCGGAATTCAAAGCGACCTGTATGCTCCGAAGAGTCTAACATGATTACTTTGTCGGGTTGTTGAAAATCGAGAATGGTCATATTGATTCTGTTCTGGATTACTTTGAGTACAATTCTACGATGAGTGATTCCTTGATGTTTTCAGGAATCTGATCACGTGTTGGAACACTAACTACAGTGCCAGACATTGCCTGAGCATCCCAGTTAAGCCAATCGTGATTTTGGGTATTTGAGCCAAGAGACATTGAAATAATTTCTAATGACTTACTCTTTTCTCTTACTGCAACTACGTCACCTGGACGTACGCTACATGAAGGGATATTTACAACATTACCATTAATGGTAATGTGACGATGGGACACCAATTGACGTGCGCCTCGACGTGTAGGACTGAGTCCCAAACGGAAAACGACATTGTCCAAACGGTTCTCACACATCTGAAGTAAAATTTCACCTGTAATGCCTTGCTTCGCGCTTGCAGACTTAAACAAGTTTGAGAATTGCTTCTCTAAAATGCCATAAGTATACTTTGCTTTTTGCTTTTCGGCGAGTTGAGTAGAGTACTCTGACTCTTTCTTTCTGCGACGAGTATTCCCGTGTTGTCCAGGGCCATAAGTTCGGCGCTCGAGCGCTTTATCAGGTCCGAAAATCGCCTCTTTAAAGCGACGGGCTATTTTTGATTTGGGTCCGCGGTAACGTGCCATTTATCTAGATTCTTAAGTTTGACAAAAATTAAACGCGACGGCGCTTTGGTGGGCGACAACCGTTATGAGGTAGAGGAGTAACATCTACTATCTCAGTAACTTGAATACCCATATTATGAAGTGTTCTAATGGCGCTTTCACGTCCAGAGCCAGGTCCTTTAACGAAGACCCGAATCTTTTTAAGACCAAACTCCATTGCTTCTTTGCCGCAATCTTCAGCAGCACATTGTGCAGCGTAAGGAGTGTTCTTTTTAGATCCACGAAAACCCATTTTCCCGGCGCTTGACCAAGAGATCACCTGTCCTGTCGTATTCGTCAGGGAGATGATGATGTTGTTAAATGAAGAATGTATATGTGCTTCTCCAACGGAGTCCACTTTTACTTTTTTCTTCTTTTTGGCGCTTTTTGCCATAATGATTTATTTAAGGTGATCAGTCCCGAGGGACAAAAATTAATTTATATAAACTCTATATTATTGCTTCTTATTTGCAACAGTCTTTCTACGACCCTTACGAGTACGAGAATTATTCTTTGTGCGTTGACCGCGCAAAGGCAGACCGTTACGATGACGAATACCACGGTAACAACCGATATCCATCAAACGTTTTATGTCAGACTGTGTTTCAGTTCTAAGCTCACCTTCAACTTTGAAGGTAGAACCTATAATGGTTCGAATTTCACCAACTTCGTCGTCGTTCCATTCTTCTACTTTCTTATTTGCGTCAACTCCCGCTTGGGTTAAAATTTTAACCGCACGACTACGACCTACACCGTAGATATACGTGAGGGAAATTGCGCCTCGTTTGTTACGAGGTATGTCTACACCAGCTATACGTGCCATGAGTATTATATATTTACAAAATCAGGATTAACCCTGACGTTGCTTCATTTTAGGATTCTTCTTGTTAATAACGAATAGTCGTCCTTTACGACGAACAATTTTGCAATCGACCGTGCGCTTCTTTATGGATGCTCTTGTTTTCATTGGGATGACTTTATTTACTTTTTATATCGAAAAGTTATACGTCCTTTAGACAAATCATATGGTGACATATCAACTTTCACACGATCGCCAGGTAAGATTTTGATGTAATACATCCTCATCTTACCAGAGATATGAGCCGTGATAACATGGCCATTCTCTAATTCTACTCTGAACATTGCGTTTGACAATGCTTCAAGAATAGTTCCGTCTTGTGTGATCGATGGTTGTTTCGCCATAAATTAACTTCTATTTATTTATCTCTATTTCGTTTTATTAATAACTCTTTCTATTTCTAAAAAACTTGAGAGGATATCAGCCTGGCCCTTCCGAACAACAATATCGTGTTCAAAATGAGCACTGACCATGTTGTCAAGTGTCACAATTGTCCAACCATCCTCATGGGTACGAATTTCTCGTCCTCCAAGGTTGATCATCGGCTCGATAGCTAGCACCATGCCATCTACCAAACGTGGTCCGTTCCCACGGCGGCCATAATTTGGAACTTCTGGTGCTTCATGAAGCGCTCGCCCCAATCCGTGCCCAACCAATTCTCTGACTACACCAAATCCAAATGATTCAGCGTGCTTCTGACAAGCGGCTCCTATATCGCCAATGCGCTTACCGACAACCGCTTGTTCGATTGCTAAAGCAAGGCATTCCTTTGTGACCCTTAACAGTTTTTGAATTTCTGGTTTAACCTCTCCCACCTCAAAGGTGTAAGCGCTATCTCCATAAAACTCATTTTTCAGCGTTCCGCAGTCTATAGAAACCACATCTCCATCTTCTAATGGAGCATCATTTGGTATTCCATGAACCACAGCACTATTTACCGAAGTACAAAGGGTATTGGGGAATCCCCCATAACCTTTAAACCCTGGTACGGCACCATTGTCTCGGATAAATTCCTCGGCAATGGCATCTAGCTGAAGCGTTGTAACTCCTGGCTTAACCAGCGCAGCTACTTCTGCTAAAGTCCTCCCAACAAGCAATGAACTCTCACGCATAAGCTCGACTTCTTCTTCCGTTTTTACACGGATTCGTCTGCCTAAACCCATAACGTATTATCCGCCTAACCCTCCCACAGGTGACTGTGAGCGGTTACGCATTTTCCCAGACTTCATCAAGCCATCATAATGACGAGAAAGCAAATAACTTTCCACTTGCTGAAGTGTATCAAGTATAACTCCAACCATAATCAATAGCGATGTTCCGCCAAAGAAAATGGAAAACGGTTGTGAATGTGTTAATCCTAAACTAAATACAATCGCAGGAAGGATTGCAATTAAGCCTAAGAATAAAGCGCCCGGAAGTGTGATCTTAGACAAAACACTGTCTAAGAATTCGGCAGTCGCACGTCCAGGTTTGATCCCTGGCACAAAACTGTTTTGGCGTTTTAAATCATCTGCCATTTGATTCGGATTTACCGTAATCGCTGTATAGAAGTATGTAAACGCTACAATCATGAAAAAGAATAAGACATTATATCCTACGCCATTAAAATCGCTCAGACTTTGTAAGAACGCATTGTTCTGAAAAGACTCTGCTTGGGTTAAATAAAGAGGTACAAACATGATTGCTTGCGCAAAAATAATTGGCATCACTCCTGACGAATTGACTTTAAGTGGAATGAAACTACGCGCTCCTGAACCAGTAGGCATTGGGCTGTCAGCTTGCTGAAGTTTTGCCATTTGTACTGGTACCTTACGGATTCCCTGAACCAAAGCAACACTGGCTCCAATGACCACCAAGAAGAACGCAATTTCTACTAAGAAGAAGTAGACTGTCGAATCCGGATGCATAAACTCTTGAATCAGAGACTGAGGGAACGTTGCAATAATCCCAATCATAAT
>CAJQPF010000008.1 GCA_905480095.1 uncultured Flavobacteriales bacterium | reverse complement strand
ACCAACATTGCCCATCAAGTTTGGGCAGTCCCATTCGACATCGCCACAACCCACATCAACACTGACCGCATAAACGATGTCAGTAGGAGTGTTGCTTTCAAAGTCAATCGGAGGTAAAATCGTGGTGACTTCACCGCAGATGACGGCTACATACATCGATAAATTGGTAATCGACTCTTCCCAGTAATATTCTGTGGTCAACGTTCCAGCTGGGAACATTGTAAAGGTGTAATTCGGCTCATACTGTTGCCAACCAGAGCCCATTTCGTTTCCGGTGCCCATTGAATCTGGGGGCACATCGAAAGCGAGCTGAACCTCAAACATAAACGGATCTAAATCAGTAGATGTACCATTCAATTCGAGATCGACCGTTGTTTGGCCATTTGCCAAGCCTAAACCAAATAAGATCAAGGCGAGTGAGAGGAGAGTGTGTTTCATTTCAATAAATAGTTTTGTTCATAAGGGTATACCACATTATATCTTCTGTGTGACAAAGATTAGCAGAAAGTTCCGGGTTAACCCATCACATATGCAAATTGGATGGGTTAATTCTACGGCCGATGGAGTAATCGGTTACCTAACAAGCAGACGAAGTACTAAACTGGCGCCTTCTTGGGTCTGAATTTGTCCGAGATAGGTTCCCGCTGTCAAGCGGCTCAAATCCAACGTGCTTTGTCCGCGACCATATTGAAACAGGACCTCCTGTCCGAGGAGTGTCCGGACGGTAAGTTTCCAGTTGACATCTGCCGCGATGCCAGAGAGCAGCACGGATCCTTTAGCCGGGTTCGGAACGAAACGAACCTCCATCAGTCCGGATTCCTCGTCGATACCAGACTCAGAGCAGATGACGACACCATAAACGTTCTCAGCGGGGACATTCTGCTCTACTTGGTCGACGAGGAGGTTTCCCTCTTCATCTTCCACCTTGTAGCTGTAAGATTGAGGGTAATAGCCACCATTGACTTCGAAGTTGATGTCATCTCCATCTTGGATGTCCACGTAGCCGATGAGGACCTCTCCATTGAACCAATACCCCCCAATAATATCTGCAATAACAGGACCGTCATAAACCCACAGTCTTGCCAAATCCCATCCGTCATAATCGGAGTAAAGGGTGACCTTGATTTCGCTACACTCGGGCGCCACCTCTTCGCAAGCCTTTAGTCCATAGACGCCGGCTGCAGATCCGAACTGAAAACTCGAGTTAGCAGGAGAATCGGAATCAAAGAGGACCGTGCCTTCCGCGTCCACGATCTCAAAATTTCCGGGCCAGCCGGCAAACATTGAGACGTAGTTCATGTCGACGACGGATCCCTCGTTCACGGCGAAGGCATAACTGTTGGAAAAGCCGTCCTGTACAGTCGGTTCTCCCACGAGAAAGTTGTCCACAAACACCTGCATCACACCACTCCAGCCCTCACCAGATGGGGCATACATGTTCAAGGTCCAAGTGCCACACGTGCCAACTGGATTGGGAAAGTTGAAGTCAATGACTTCTTTGATGACGTGAACCACACCGTTGTAGGCAAGCAAATCAGGCACAGTGATCAGTGCATTCTCGATGAAGATGCCCTCATCGTTGACGAAGGAGTAGATGGGATCTCCACCATAGCTGATGTGAAGCCCATTGTTGCCCAGTTGATCGCTTGTCAGTGGAACTTCCACGATGTGACGGCGCAAGATTTCGTCCCAATCAGGAGAGTCGAACAGGTCGTCCACGTCGTCGAACCCGTTCTCCTCAGCAAAGGCAATGATCGCTTCATCGGTAGGAGCGAAGACCGTGAAGGGGCCCGATGCGTACCCGTTGTCGTCGATGACCGGTTGCCCCATGAGGTCGTCATTGAGCAGGTTGGCGACGAGTTCCTGTTCGAAAAGGGTGTGATTCGGGCTTTCGACCACGATTTGGTAAACGGTGGCCTCAGGAGAACTAGAGGGGGCCATTCCGTAGTCGATGATGTGGACGACACCATTGTCGGCAATGTAGTTCGTCTCTACGATGTTCGCACCATCAATTGTGAGCCCGCCTAAAGCACCTTGCCCAACAATCGCATCCTCGCCCAGCAAGGTTGGCAGGGCCATTCCTGATTC
This sequence comes from uncultured Flavobacteriales bacterium, assembly GCA_905480095.1. Lineage (GTDB taxonomy): Bacteria > Bacteroidota > Bacteroidia > Flavobacteriales_D > Sanyastnellaceae > UBA974. The sequence continues at coordinate 11,766 of CAJQPF010000008.1, read as the reverse complement.
GAGTTCCTCGGCCAGATAAATGCCCTCCACGATGTGGTATTCCAGAATGTCTTCGAAATCTGGAATGGCCAGCATGTCGAATTGATTCAGGTTCATGAGGTCACCAAGTGCAGCGATGGCGTCGTCATTAGGAAGGAACACAGTGTATTCCGAGATTCCGGTGAGGGCATCCGCGCAACTCAGGCAGGAATATTGCATTGCGTAGGTGGATTGCCATGCGCTCGGAGTAGATTCATCATTGTTCCAGGAAATCATCAAGTCGAGAAGGGTGAATGCGTCGACGGTAATGGTCCCGAGCATGCCAAGCTGGGCCTGGAAGCCGATACTCGAATCGAAGTTGTAGACTCCGGGGATGTCGAAAGTCACCACGCCCATGCAGGTACCTTCTTCGGTGCCTTCGGTTTGTTCAAGGTAGAACTCAGACGGATTACTCCAGGACTCGCCTGTGAGGGTGTTGGTGATGCCGTTGACGTCATGCGTACCCTGAACGTTAACAAAGGCGACGGTTTCACCGGGCAGGATTGTCAGCTCCGATGGGGCGAAATAGTAATCGGCCATCACGATGGTATGGTCCGCTTCGCATTGAGCTCGACCGTGAAGACAGAGGAAAAACAAACCGAGGACACACGCAAGAAGTTTCGATTGGGTTGAAATACGTTTCATGAAAGGGGCATAAATTAGAATGACTTTATACTATATACTCATAAATGGTAAAGAATGTGACAACTTTGATTAAAAAAAAACTTTGAGGATTATACGGCGTAAAAGTAAACATAAAGAGACTAAACAAACATTGTAAATAATTGAGTTAAAGACGATTTCAACGACATGTATTTTGTCTCACAAAACACTTTATGCTTAGTCAAAAATTGTGTCATCAGACCTTGAAGTTCTATTATGATTCATTAAATTTGAGAGCTTAAATCACTGTTATGAGATTATTATTTACAACCTTCACTTACTTGCTTTTTTCTGCTCATTTTTTTGCAATCAGTTTTACCAACAATCATGTATCAAGCTCTTTTTTAGGAGACATAAATGAACTTACAGAGATTGAACAGAAACACCTCTTTGAACAAGTTATTATTGAAGGTTGCCTTGACCCTTCTGCATGCAATTACAACCCTCTGGCGACAGTTTTTTCTAATTGTATTTACCCCGATGGTTGCACAAATCCTGAGGCCTGTAATTATGATTACACAGCCGTGTGCAATGACAACTCATGTATCTTTCAAACTTCATTAATATATGCAGATGAATTAGATGACTGCTCCCTTTGGATTATTGAAAATGCTGGAGCACCATATAGTCCTGATGTTAATTTTCAATGTGGCACAGAACTTTCACCTATGGGGTCCTACCCCATTTCCACGATTGAGTCATCCTCCTATGATAACGGAATATTGTTGGTTGATTCTGACCTAGGCGGTGGAAACTATCTTGATTGTGAAAACACATGGGCTCAAAGAGTACTTCCTTTTGATTTAACATCTTATTCTAATGTTAAGATCGGGTTTCAGAATTACTACAGAGATTTTTCGCAAGGTTGCGAGTCATACCTTCTTTTGGAATTATCTAGAGATGGATTTACCTGGCCCAATATTGAAACATTTACAGAAGCTGAAGGCATGGTCGATTTTGGTGATGGTGATGGATTAATACAAGCCAGATGGGAATTATTTTCTGATTTCAACATCAATGATTATTCACAAAATCCAGAATGGACGGATTTTGACATTAGTGAGATCGCTGACGGTGAACAAGTGTGGATAAGGTTTAGATGGGTGGGGTCATGGAGCTATGCATGGATGATAGATGATATCGCTGTATTTGAATCTCCTGAAAATGATTTAGCCCTAATTAATCATTCCTATGCAGACACATACGTGAGTCCATTTGAAGAATATTCAGTTTGGCATCCTAGCCAGTCTGCTGCTGTTAATGTGACGGCTGATATTTTGAATGAGGGGCTTCTCAATCAGACAAATATTCTGGTGTCTGCTACAGAAAATGGAAGTGTCATTGGCAGCACGTCAATAGATTTAGTGGCTGGAGCAACTCAAAGTATCTCAATTCCCTATGCCATTCCAATGAACTCGGGATTTTACGAAATTGTTTTTGACGCTTCGCTTGGCGAGGACGCATGCCCAGGAAACAATACCAAGTCGAAATCATTCGAAGTTCCGGGAGCATTTGAGAATACAATAACTGGTACTGGAGGTCAGTATGCCAAAGATGACGGAGAATTTAACGACCTTGAATTTTCGTCTCTTACGGCGGGGGGTGTTACTATGGTTGCGACCGACTACGAGTTTTATGGCGACGGTCAGATTCATGCTATTCAAGCGGCTATAATTGGCGAAAATCTTGACGAAACTCAACTCCAAGCTGTAATTTTGGTCAACAATGATAATGATTTTGACTTAGAACCAATAGCCTACTCAACGACTCAAATACCTGTTCCAGATGAATTGATTAATACAGAATTTGAAAGTCTTGGTGAAATCAAATGGATGCGCTTTGCTTTTAATCCGCCCATCGATGTGTCTGAAGGAGACATTTACTATGCAGGGATTGAATCTGGAGATGGGTTTCTGGATGAGACTGTGAGTGTAGGCATCGCACAAGATGGTTCTCAATTGAGAGATGGATGGATTCAACAGTATGATGATTATTATTACATAACGAACATCCCTATGATTCGTTTCAACCTCGATCCGGCATCAGCAGCAGCGACCACAGAAACGTGCAAAGATCCGACCGCTTGCAATTACGATGAATCGGGTTTTTACAACAATGTATCTTTGTGTGTGTTTACTATTGAGCCCAACCTGGATGTCATCTCGCTTCCTGATTGTGGACTGTGTAACGGTACATTGGAAATTGATCAACTCAATGGGTCCCAAGAAGCTTTCAACTATCAATGGTTCGACGAAGCTGGTCAGCTTCTGTCTGAAGAAGGGCCAGAGTTTAACGCAGCTTGCAAAGGAGAAGCGTATTATGCTGTGATCAGTTCAACGTGTGACCCGGTAACAACCAACTCGGTAACTGTCGATAACGTTAGCCAATTGAATTTCTCGGTGGATAATTTATTGGATCCTGCCGCTTGCGGCACTGACAACCACTTTATGTATTCTGCCTCTATCAATGATTCGTTCAGCGGTGATCAGTGGGTGGAAGACAATACTGTTTTTTACTTGGATGACGCCTCAAATGTATTGCCGGCGACATGCGAGGGGGGGCAATGCAGTGGCATGATTACACAGAATCCGATAGAGACTACGACCTACACGATTGGTATGATTTATACCGATATTTGTGGGGAGGTCTATGAGGCCGATTCTACGTTTACGATTCACGTCATTTCGCCAGATTTTGATCTTGACATCGACGCCAACCCTACTTCGGGTGACACGCCTCTTACGGTTACTTTCGATAACCAGACGCCTGATGATGATAACTATACATTCACATGGGACTTTGGGGATGGGACCGTTTTAGAAGACAATGGAAGTTTTGTCCAGCACACATATACGTCTGGCGGACTTTGGGACGTGACCCTCACTGCCGTCGACAATGCAACGGGTTGTGTGGATGTGCTTTTCAATGCTGAATATATTTGGTCGCTCGGTGACGGTTGCCCGCAAGGTTGCACAGATTCTTCGGCCTGCAACTATGATCCTAATGCGGAGTGTGATGACGATTCCTGCCTCGAATTTGACGAATGTGGAGAATGTGGAGGAAGCGGAACTTTAGGTTGCATGGATTCATCTGCTTGCAACTATAATGAGACGGCAAACTGTGATGATGGTTTGTGCTATTACACGCCTGAATTATTTATTTCGGGGCCTAATGTGATTACTGCATTCACTTCAGAAACATTTGAGACGCTAAATATTGAAAATGCAGAATATGAGTGGACGGTTACAGGTGGGGTGTTTGAAAATACAAACACTACTTCTTCCGTTTCTGTTTTTTGGGCTTCAGAAGGTCTCGGAGAATTATGCGTAGATGTTTTATTTGGAGAATGTGAATCTGGCCAAGAGTGCATCAGTCTCGTTATCACTCCAGGTAACATCGTCAACGGATGCACCGACTCAAATGCATGTAATTATGATCCAAACGCCACAACAGACAATGGCAATTGTATATTTATTGGAGACTCATGTGATGATGGAGATACAAATACTGAAGATGACGAGATTCAAGATGACTGTGCGTGTAGTGGCACACCTATATCAACAGTGGATGAAGTCGAGGCTTTATCTGTGCTGATCTACCCTAATCCAGCATCAGATAACCTTACTGTTAATTTGGGCGATTTGAATGGTGCTAATACGACCATCAAGCTCTATAACTCATCAAGTAAACTTGTCTTTGAAAAGCAGTCATCATCAACACTTATAATAGATGTTTCTGGATTTGCAAAAGGCATCTATTCGCTTGAGCTCTCAACTGATGAAAAAGTCTTAAGGAGTCAATTGATGATTGAGTAATGACTAATTAGCTTTCTGCTTAAAGCTTCTCTCATCTTCACTGAAGCTTTGGTTTATCTTCAAACATCACAATCGTCTTCTAAAAACGATATGGAACTATTTAGTTCATCTCAATATTTGTTGACGTCTTACAAAATTCCGCTTTTTGATTGATTAGGTTTCTTAGAAACTTCAAGTGATTATTTGTATTGGTAATTTTAAATGAGATTCTATGAGTATTAAATTGAATCACCAAGTTTTGAGCTTTCACTATTGTTAATTGATGAAAATTGGTGGCGATCGCATATTCGTCATGATTAAATCTGAAATAAGCCACTAATCCTTTTTTTCTGATTTCAAAATTAGCACATATTCTACCAGGTGATTTTCCCTTAAAAATATCTGGTTCTGCTATGATGATGTCATATTTAGGTGATCCAAAGACTTTATTTTGTAGTTGTTCAAAAAAAGTAAAACGATCACCTGCTATGTCATTGACTAGTTTTTCTTTTTCGCGTCTTTCAACAGTTAATTTTAAAAGCATTTTTACGGATTGATTGCTGTTCTGAAAGTTAGATTAATTCTAGACTCCATATCAGTTAATGACTTTGGTATTGAGTGCCTAAGTTTATCTTGTGTCGGATACTTCATAATGAGTAAGTCACCTGAGTTTAGTTTTAGTTTTAGGGTTTTCTTACCCAAACCATGCACATTTTTTTTTTTAAATTTCATCCATCTAGTCCCCCCTAAACTTAATGAAGCAATTGGTGAAGTTTGGTTGTAAATATTTTCATCATCTGAATGCCAGCCCATTGAATCATTTCCATTTCTGTATAAATTCATTAAGACCGAATTATAAAATGTGTTTGTTTCTTTCTCAATTTTTGAACGAATGTGATTGAGCGTTTTTGTCATGGGTTTTGCTTCGAAATGAATATTTGAATATTTCATATCTACGGAGCCATACCAATCATTGAGCCTCGGTATTTTATGTTTTTTACCAAATATGATAATGTCATTTTGCACCCATGCTGTTTTTTTATAAAACTGGTTGAACAGCATCCTGGAATATTCTTCACTAAAAAAAGATTCAAATATTAAAAGCTCACAGCCATAGAACGATTTTGATATCATCTTCAAAACGTTATTATAATTTTATCTTCTGATAACAAGGCCATTAAACCGACATAGAATTCCTTTTGATTCATTCGTTTAATGTAATAAACATCTTTCCGATTAAGCGTTAAATAAAAACAAAATGCAACGACAAGGGGAGGCACATGAAAAAAAAAAACCTCCCTCTCAATGATCACAAGTTTTATAAAAATTCATTTGTAAACAGTCTCAATGAGTGTCATCTCAAGTTGGCAACTTATGAGCACTTATCTAAACCACTGAATTTTTTCATACAGATTACCTCTTCTTGTTGTGTTTTCTTTTTTAGAGTCATGCATTCCTAAATAAAAGAACCCTAAACATATTTCATCTTGATGAAGTTGAAGAAACGTTCTAAGCTGATTCATATATTTTGGTGTGCTCCAATAACCTCCAATATTACTATCTACGCAAGAGATCCATATGTTTTGTACTGCCATAGAAGTCGCAGCTATTTCTTCCCATTCAGGCAATAAATCCTTATTCCTCTTCATGCATATACAGATTATATGACTTGATTTATTAAAGCTGACTTCTAGCTTCTTTTTTTTGATCTCAGAGATCTCCTTCTTTTTTATAATCTCATCAAGTAGTTTTTTCTTTGAATCATTACCGAATATTTTAAATCTCCAGGGCTGAGTCATTTTGTGGGAAGGAGCATGATTTGCATTTTCCAGCAACTGAATAATAATATCCTCTTCAATCATTTCCCCATTAAATGCACTTGGGTAAATTGAACGACGCGATTGGATTATGGATGATATTTTTTGATGAATCATTTTATGCTCTTTAAACTCAAGATAATTTAAACATTTTATGAAAAATAAGATAAAGTTAATTTGGGGAGTTTCTGGTCTTGAATAAAACCCTATCTGGCTTCATGCTTTTGACCTGAAAAATACGCTTACACACCAGTAAAAATGGACTTTCAAGGCATAAAAAAAGACCAGTTAAGGTCTTTTTTATTGCCCGTAGGGAGATACACACCCCTCAGTAAATACATGCATTACAGACGGTTACTAACATTTGTTATTCCCATTGTTGCGCCGAAATAAGACACTTTTACTCATCCTTTATCATAGGGCTTGATCCTGTTTATAAATTCAACAGAAGTTCCATGAAAGATTTGCAATGTGAACGTTCAACCAAGGGTATGAATTTTATTTTTTATCCTTAACAATGATTGTCCTTGATGTTATAAGACCACCAGTAAGCCCTGAAATAAGGAAATCTCCAAATGTAAACTTTGAGATGACTTCACAATTCCCATCAACTGGGGTTGAGACATCAACTCTTCCAATAGGAATTAATCCAAATCCTACCCATAACTGCTTTCCTTTTGCATATGTGTAGTTTTTCCCTTCATCTTCTAGATATGAACCAGTTGTTGTAGATGTTGTCATACAAGAAGTCATTAAAAATGAGCTGCAAAGAATAATAGCAAGGAACTTTTTCATGTTGTTGTTTTTTTTACCAAACATAAGAACAAACTCCCCTATTAATTGCTAAGTGAGTGAATAAAGCATGACACGACCTTCTCACGCCTGTATTTTTATTCATTAATTAGAACTGGAGCTTTCCCATCAGTAATGATAATTTTCGCATTAGGGGATGAAGCTAAATTTTCCAATACTTGTAAACTTCTCCATGCAATATTATTCTCAGTCATGCCTTCTTGAATAATAATCTGGGCGTCTCTTATACCTTCAGCTTCAATTCTATTCTGTTCAGCTTTTTGTCTTGCTGTTTGAAGGACAAATTCCATCCTTTGTGCGTCTTGTTCCGCTCTAAGCTTTTCTTGAACTGCAGCATATAAATTCTCTGGCAATTCTATACTTTTTAACAAGACTGCTTCAACGATGAAACCTCTCTTTGATAATATTTCTGTCATCAATATCTGAACTTCTTTTTCTATTTCTGAACGTTTTCCTGAATGCATATCTTTAGCATAGTATTCTGCAGTTACATCTGCCGCAGAAGATCGAAAGGTGTTGGCCACTATTTTTTCGTAGTTGCTCTTGCTGCCTAAATTTGTAATAATGCTGAAAATTTCATCAGGATTTATTCTATAAAGAACAGAAACCTCAGTCTTGACATTAAGGCCTTCTTTGGAAGGAAGATTTAAAGTCATCGGAATATTTTCTGTTTTTGTAGAAAATGTTAGAACTTTTGATATGGAAGGTATTGCCCAAATAATCCCTTCACTTTTAGCCTTGTCCTGAAGTTTCCCAAGTCTTTGCTTAACATAAACATTGCCCGGTTTGGTAATTGTACAGGAGGTAAACATCATTAAAATGACGGGGATATAAAAATTATTTCTTGTAAACATGTCTTTAATTTTAGACTCTCAATTTACATCAAAAATGAGTGTTGTTTTGAGTCTCGTTTTTAAAAGTTAGATCTTCAATCACCTTTCAAAAAACACTATAAATCTATCTTTAACAAAATAAAAGCTACCTGATTTAGACAGTATTTGTAGTGTGATTAAAAGGCCTCTCCAATATAAAAGTAGAAGCCTGTGCCTTCCTCAGTAAATGCAACATCGAGACGGGTATAAATATCCTTATCAGGAAATATCAGGAAGCGAAGTCCAGCTCCTCCGGTGGGAAGAAAATTTTTCAAATCGAAGTCATAATCGTCTCCAAAGACTTGACCTACCGACAGAAATACACTTGCTCCAAAACGCTTAGAGAAGTTGAACGGTAGAATTCTATATTCCATTTGTCCAGCAACAAGGTGTTTGTCACGATAACGTCCAAGATAATAGCCTCGCATCAGACTTTCACCGCCCATAAGTGACAACATATTGAATGGGATATCTCCAGTGGTGAACTGACCATATAATTGTGCAGCAAAAACTGTGTTCTTCTTGACAGGGATGTATATCCGATTATCTGTGATATAAGAAATAAAGTCAAAATCACTTCCGAATAAAGAACTGTAACTCAGAAAGGCTAACTCACTATATATGCCCTCTCTTGGATTCATTGCATTGTAGATATTGTCGTATAATAGACCCAATCCTAACCCTAGGTTATTTGACCCCAATCCACCGACTTCTGGCGCAGTAAAATTCGTTGTTGAATTAATATATTCAACCTGACTCAGCCTTTGAAAATCCAACTCCAAACCAAAGTATAGAGAAGGTACAGTTTCTCGCAGGAAACGTTCCTTGATCAAAATATAATCGCCGTTGATGACAGATTTTACATCTGGGGAACTCATACTTCCAATACCATAGTAATATAAAGGGAAACTCTGGTATCGAGACCGACCGTAAAAAAACCATTTGTTGTTATCGGTGTAAATGGCGTGGTCTAACCATAAACCATATTGATTCTCTAAGGTAAAGAAAGCGAATGATTTTATCTCACTCAAGCGGTTGTTAATATCATGTTTTGCAGAATACACAAACATGCTAGACACCCCAATTTCCAAACTAGTCTCGGGGGAAAACGCAAGGGTGGGGTAATTAATAAGTTTTGGATCTGATGGATGCTCGCTCACATTAAATACATTTTCCAAATAACTTCTTAAAAAGCGACTAGATTCAACATCTTTCTGAGAGTTAACCGATTCGTTGAAAGCAATATTTAGGATCAACGACAAAAAGACACGCACGAGAACTTTTTCTACTAAGAATAAACCATAAGGTGTCATCATTCAAATATCGGTAACACTAGTCTATCCTCTAACACTCAACCTTACATCATTTTACAAGAAGTCAAACTTGATGTAACTTGTAAATACAAAACCACAGACATGAGAATTTTACTTTCTGCATTTGTAACTTTAATGAGCGTTAATGTGTTTTACCAAACAGATAACACAGCTTGTACGTACAACCCTACGATTTCTGAAGACGACGGATCATGTATGTACCAAGAAGAAGGGTACACATGTGATGAAGCTTTTGTCAATGACTCAAATATTGATGGGATATATGACGCATACTGCAGTGAAGACCTGAACGGTGATGGGATTATTGCTGTACAGGATTTATTACTTGTATTAAGTGAATTTGGGTGTTCATTATTATGCGAAAATGATATTAATGAAGATGGTTATATCGGTGTTCAGGATTTACTTCAGATCCTTAGCGAGTTTGGAAATATATGCGAAATCTCAGAGGATGCACGTGTACTCATCATTGGAATCGATGGTTTGCGCCCAGACTGTCTAGAATCAGCGGAAACTCCTGCGATTGATGCATTAATTTCAAATGGTCTATTTAGCCCTGATGCACTCCACAACGATATTACATACAGTGGCCCTGGTTGGTCTAGTATGCTAAGCGGTGTATGGTCGGAAGCACATGGAGTTACCGGAAACAATTTCATTGGGAGCAACTTTGATGCCTTCCCATCATATATGAAGCGACTAGAAACAGACAATCCAAACCTTAACACCTACTCAGTTTGTCACTGGTCTCCCATCAACGATTATATCTTGGGTTCGGATGTCGATGAGGCCTTGAATACGACCAGCGATGCTGAAGTAAGTGATGCCGTAGTAGAAATTTTACAAAACGACAATCCACATGCAATATTTCTGCATTTCGACGAAGTAGACGGTGCGGGACACGGGTACGGTTTCAATCCAAATTCTCCTGAGTACATTAGCACAATTGAAAATACAGATGGATACGTCGCTGAAGTGATGAATGCTCTAACGAATAGGCCCAATTTCGTTGAGGAAAACTGGTTAATATTGGTTTCTACTGATCACGGAGGCATAGGTCTAAACCATGGTGGAACATCTATTGAAGAAGAAACCATTTTCTTCATCGCAAGTGGCCTAAGTATTGAAACAGAATTGATTGTAAAAGATACGCTTGAAGTATTACCTCCACCATATAACTGTATCTCACCTGGTTCTGCTGAATTGCGCTTTGAAGGAGCTGGTAATTCTGTATCCATAGATGAAAATCCCAGCCTTGAACTCGGTTCTGAACAAGACTTTACCATAGAAATACGAATTCGCACAGAAACCACTTCAGATGTTGCAATTATTGGTAATAAAGATTGGGATTCTGGGCTCAATCCGGGCTTTGTTTTTTCCTTTGAATATCCAAACGGTCCAGCTTGGAAAGTTAATCTAGGCGATGGCAATGAACGTGCTGATGTAAATGGATCAATTGGGGTAGCCGATAACCAATGGCACACATTGACGTGCTCTTTTGACCGGGATGGGATGATGCGACTCTATACCGATGGTGTTTTTGTGGCTGAGGAAGACATATCCTCTATAGGCAATATAGACGTTGGAAGCGGCTGGTTTTTTGGTTCCGACATTTTAGGAAATTACAGCTATACAGGTGCCATTTCTGAGGTCCGATTTTGGCACACTATTTTGAGCGATGAAACCATTAATTCATGGCACTGTAGCCCTTTAAATGAATCACATCCAGATTGGGAATCCCTAGTCGGTCATTGGTCATTAACAGAAGGATCTGGGACTGATGTTATGAATAGTGCAGGTCTTGGACTCGATGGAACGATACAAGAAGCTACATGGTATCAGCCGGAAAGTTTAATTACTTTTGACTACAGCAATACACCGCGTATCATTGATGTTGCAGTAACAGCGATGGACCACATGTGCCTTAACATTGAACCCAATTGGAACCTGGAGGGAATCTCATGGGTTGATGGATGCAATGTTAACGACATTAACAGTCTCGATCGAAATACAATCAAAACCACACTCTATCCAAATCCTGGATCGGATTACTTCCATCTCGAGGGAATTTCGCAAGATGCCACTATAGATATTTTCAACCCCAATGGACAGTCCATTTATTCAGCTAAAAATGGTGCTTCAAAGTTTCATGAACCCCATGCGACTGGTCAAGGTGTATACATCATTCGAATTGTTGATGGAGAGAAAAAAAGAACCTTGCGGTGGGTTCGACAGTAATATAAAATCAGAGAGTAGCCCGTAGGGGGCTACACACCCCTCAGTAAATACAGGCATTACAGACTGTTACTAACATTTGTTGTTCCCATTGTTGTGCCAAATTCAGCCACTTTTTTCTGTCTCTTATCAAAGGGATTGATGCTGTTGATAAATTCAGCAACTCCCCTACTCAATTACTGACGGTGTGAATCAAGAATGACACGACGTTCTCACGTCT
>CAJQPF010000007.1 GCA_905480095.1 uncultured Flavobacteriales bacterium | reverse complement strand
GTACTTTCTACTCAAATCGGGGAGAACACAAAAAGGGTTCTCGCCGAATGAGTAGGGTGTACTCAAATTTCTCTGGTACAACAACTACGTAGACCTATACCTAGACAGCAACGCCCACACTCGACTCCAAACAGTTGACCAGCCCCCGAAACGCCAATGAGAATCGACAAGAGTCGCATCCTACAGAGCCAGAGCTTCATTGTATACAGTCGTATTGTGGATGAAATGAGAGCAGTATCATCGAAAGTTTACTACAATCGCTCTCTACCCTTTTACGAGAAGTTCTAGAAGGATCTCACTCTTTTTAATAAACCGTTGATAACCTATCTATTAGTGTTAGTTACACTTTAACCGATATCTCTTCTAGAGTATCCTTTAGGTTAATTGTTGTTTCAACACAGCAGGTTATTTATCTTGATGTCGGAGCCATTTCATACGAAATATGAAAAAGCAATCGCTAGTCCTCTAAAAGTTTGCAGCTCGACTCATACCGATCCGGAAAGTCGCGTTATTGTTCGCTTTTCATGTTGTGGAGAATTGATCGGGGTCATAAAGAGTGAGTTACTTACGACACCGTCTTTATGGAGATTCTCTTGTGGGAGGTACGGTGGTTCATATTCTTCCTCTTTGAGCGTAATTATCGATTTTTCTTCTTCTTCCACCACCGAGTAGGCTCCTTGTGCAAGTTTGTCGAGATATGTGACATGGAAACCACCTGTTGGGGAACGCCGGATGTCAAAGTAATCTACATCAAAGGGGGTCAAATAGGATATTCGGATACAGAGGTCGGTGCAGACAATTGTAGATCAATTGTTAGCGAATGCGCGAGAGCTCTTACTATTGGTGGTAAGACATTATGTCCTTCATTAATGATGGGGTCATTGTGTTCACATTGCATGAAGCTGCTGATACTGACAAATGTCATCGTTTTATGCTTGACTCATAATATAGGGTATTTGGTAATTATATCTCATCTCAATGCTCATGTGCAGAGTGGATTGGAATGGTTGGATGATATTGTAGTACCAGGCCTAAGAAAAGGTGCTAGACATTGTGAATGGGATATTGAAGTTCACGGAAACGAGGCAGATGTACCTAGTGAACCCGAGGACGATACCGATGGAATCAGTACACCAGAAAGCCCTGGTCCTGCTGTTTATGTCATTCACAAAGGGTCCCATCATGTTTTAAAGGTTGCTGATCCACCTCAAAGGAATAATGATTCAAAAGAAGAGGATGACATGCCACTACCGACAATACCATTGAAATTCTTTTCATATTGAGAAATATAAGTATGCTGCTACATAACCTTCACATACCACCTATGAGGAAGTAGTGAGCCAGCTGTGGTCAGAAAAACAAAGAAGAACTTTTGAAAAAAACCACACAATACAAAACCATTGATTGACGGCGCTAAAGTTGAATTACGATGGCACGCAACACATTGAATCACTAATTTGGATCGACGCGTTTGGTTTTGACCGCAAGAAAATGACTGAGAAGATTTTTTCATTGCCTTCCTTTGACAAAATTGGTAGACTTCTTGTTAAATTTAGAGTAACAACGACTGTTCCTGAGATGAACCTAAAGTGCTACCCACAATATTGTGCTACCGCCTACACTACAAAAGCTAAGCTTAAAAGAATAAAATTCGATCGATTATTTGCCGTGAGAAGTTTTCAAAGTGCTGAAAAGGCTTCCTGAATCCATGCACACAGAACTGCAAATATATTGTCTATTCATAAAAGGTTGAAAGTATTGTAAGGATTTGATTTCCACAAAATTGCTATTATGGAGAGTTCAATTATTGTTCTTTTTAGGAGCAAATGTTCAGATCATCATGAGGGTATTCTCTCACCCAAGCGTAAACCCCAAACATTTCTCCCTGAACAACCGGCAACTGCTCACTCTGCATCCGTTCTAGTTTCCGTTTGTTGCTCTGAACATTTGGCCAGATCAAAACAGCAGGCTCTTTTACAAATAACCAATCCAATTCAGGGAAACCAAACCCACCGCCCTCGGTTGGAGGTTGCAAGTTAATAAAGATTGTCATCAGGCGGTGTCCCGACTGTTTCCATCCATCGTGCAATCGATAATCGTGGTGCGAAGCAAAACGCTCGCCCCGCTTGTAGTGCACAAATTCCAAGGCCTCCAAGTAAGATGGATAAATCTGGAGTAAGTTCGAAATTGCGAAGGCCAGTATTTTCACCGGAGGGTTAGAGTCTTGACAGTGGGTTCCGCACTTTGCGAATTGCCCCGAGCGGGTTGACGTGTTGACCATTTCCCAGTGAAGCCCATTGTGGGAATTACCTTCCGACAATGTCGCTTTGAGCAGGTTTAGCAATTCTTCACTAGATCCTGTTGGTTCGTGTTCCCACAACTTATTCTTGTCCAGCGAAATGACCCATTCTTGCTCTCCAAGCGGTTTCTCGTTCGACTGGTTATCATCCACCTGCAACAGATTTGTCGACTTGGCCATCAACATTTCAAGAAGAGATTCAATAGGTCCGAGTCCTTGTTGATCCGACTTTGTCTGCGTGCGACACGAATGATAGTCTTCCACCACATCACAATAATGACAAGCCAGAGAACAATGTGAAAGCATATATTCCATATTGTCACCATCGCATCCCTGATCGACAGCCCATTGCGCACAGCTGTGATCCATATTATTACACACTGTTCCAGACCCTAGTTTTGGTAAGGTCATGGTATATCTGCCCATGGAAACAAATGAATAGAAAGGTGAGAGACTCGGCCTTCAAAAACAGCATTTGCCAAGAAGCAGCACGGTTCGGCATACCTTCCCATGTCCAAGATGTGCTGCCGCACCTTGTTGTTGTAGGCAGCATCAATCGTTTCGGGTATAGATTGCCATAATCCAAAATCAGTCTGTGAAAATTTGACGATTCGGTCTCTCTCTTCTTTGGATTTGCCTTGCAAAACAGCGTCGTTATTATCAATACATTGCCAGCAACTTGCCCGACACGCTCGCATCATGTATCCAGGACGACCAAAACACTCGAGATCGTCATGGGCCCATTTTGGGCAACTGGAATGCAAGTCGACGCACTCCTCTGTAGACAGTTGAGGATTGCAGGAACCACAGGCTTTTGGACAATTGTTCACCATCCAATCAGGGTTGGCAAAACATTCACCTCGTAGAGCAAAATCCCGACAATTCTTATCAAGATCTCTGCAACTATCACTGGCATCGCCCCCTCCACCATAGCCACATTCCATTCCATCGCATTCGGTATACCATTCTTCTTCTTTTGAAAATGACGGGGAGCTCAGGAAATCGAGAAGAAGCAGCGCCCATGCAAAAGCCTTTAGAATGGCCATTGTAAATATTAAAGAAAGTGGTTGTCGGTTGTCGGTGTCGGTGGTCAAAGTGGTACATTACTGTAGGCAGGAGGTGTTGAGTGTTCTCAGTTGCGTTGGAATTATTCCTACGTAGAACTCGTATCGGAAGGTATGGTGTTCCAGCTCGATCAGAAATCACTTA
>CAJQPF010000006.1 GCA_905480095.1 uncultured Flavobacteriales bacterium | reverse complement strand
CTCCAGACTGAATGTTGGCAGAAGATCGAACAATGACCTGAGTCACTGGTAACCCTCCAATTAATCCTGACGCCATATTTCCCACCCCTTGTGCAATGAGTTCTCTATTTGTGGGTGTAATTCTTTTTTGTGGATCCAACTTATCGGTGGCTTCAACACAAAGAAGGGTTTCAAGACTTGCAACGATCGCAATGGTAAATGCAAGAATTAAAACATCAACATTCATAATCGCACTAAAGTCTGGTGTAGTAAAGAGTTCGAATGCTTTACTCAACGATTCAGCAACAGGAATATCGACAACTTGCTCATCTCTAAGTTTCAGTTTGTCGTAATGACCGAAGAGTGAATTCAAACCTATACCTGTTAATACGACAACAAGAGGGCCTTGGATGATTTTAAAAACACCAATTTTTTTCATAAATGGCTGTTCCCACAAGATTAAAATAGCAACAGAAATGAGTGTGATGATCACCGCTCCTAAACTTACAAAGTCGAGCATGTAAAAGAGCTCACTAAATGTATTGTGGCCATCAGGTTGAATAAAGCCTAAATCTCCTTCAGGAATTTTATCGTATCCAAAGGCATGAGGGATTTGTTTAAGAATAATAATAATTCCAATGCCCGAAAGCATGCCTTTAATGACAGAAGAAGGGAAGTAATACCCGATCACTCCCGCTTTCAGAATACCCAAGAGGATTTGAATCACACCCGCTAGCACGACTGCGACTAAGAAGACTCTAAAGTCTCCCAGTTCCTGAATAGCTGAGAGTACAATCACGGCCAAACCAGCGGCTGGACCACTTACACCGAGCGGAGAACCGCTTATAAAGCCTACAACGATGCCGCCAACAATGCCAGAGATAATTCCAGAAAAGAGAGGGGCTCCTGAAGCAAGAGCAATGCCTAAACAAAGAGGTACTGCAACGAGAAAAACAACAATAGATGCCGGTATGTCATTTTTAAAATTCGAAAAATCAAAGTGTTTTTTCATAGTAGTTGGATGTTTCTTGAAGAAACGAATAAAAGGAAATAGAATGGATTAGATTAAGTCACCAAAGGGATTAACTTAAGTCTGGAGGGATTCCTTTTACATCCAAATACAACAATGGTATCCATACATCAATATGATTGGATTCATTGTGGGATTCTAATTTGCTGGTAGGATTGCTTGCATGTATAATGATCAACTCTTTTTCTTCTGTATCATCCTCTCCATCCGTTTCATTCGTTTCATTTGACTCACTGTTCTCAGTCGTTTTATTTGAAAAATCAATGTTCTCTATCTGAGTCAAATGTGAATCAGATAGCGCCCATGAAATAGAAACTGCGCATTGACTGAAAAGCATCAAGCTGACAAGCAGAAAGGAAATTATATAAAAAGATTTGGAAATCATGCGACGCAAAATTAGGCTTTATAATTTCTATATAGCCAATGATATCATGATTAAATGATAATTAACTATAATTTAATATTCACATTTTATGAAACTCATTTATTCCAATGCATAGTTTGGTTTATGTTTGTTTCAAAATACGTACACATGTCAGTGATAACTAAAGAAATTCAGTCAAACACGAGTGCCCAAGAGGTGCTCGAGATTTTAAAAGCAGGGAATCAACGATTTGTAAATCAGGCTCCCCAGTCAAGAAATTTAACAGAACAAGTTGAACTCACAAGCACTGGGCAATTCCCCATTGCCGTCGTCATCAGTTGTATCGATTCGAGAGTGCCGACGGAGATGGTGTTCGACCAAGGCGTCGGAGATATTTTCTGTGTCCGAGTGGCAGGAAATGTGATTAATCAGGATGTTTTAGGGAGTGTGGAATTTGCGTGTAAAGTTGCAGGTGTTAAATTGATTGTGGTGATGGGGCACACGAGTTGTGGTGCGGTTAAAGGCGCATGTAATGATGTGGAATTGGGGAATTTGACGGGCCTTTTAAATAAAATCAAACCCGCCATTTCGAACGTGTCGAATACGGGGCTTGCCGCAGATGATTCACGTTTTGTGGATGAAGTAGCACTTGAAAATGTCCAAGTATCTCTGGATGCGATCCTAAATGACAGTCCTGTGATTAAGGAAATGGTAGATAACCATGAGGTCAAATGTGCAAAAGGAATGTATTCAGTCCAAACAGGAAAAGTTGATTTAAATTTCTTGTAGCATTTTGTGCAGAAGGTGAACAGGCAGTCCCATAACTGTGTAAAAGGAGCCATGAATTGAGCTCACGCCTATAAATCCGATTAAATCTTGAACGCCGTAGCTTCCTGCCTTGTCAAACGGATTGTACTTCGCGATGTAATGCGCGATGAGTTCTTCTGTCAATTCCTCGAATGTGACTTCGCATGTGTCGACTTCGCATGAAGTCACAGGTTTTCCTTTGATCAGTGTTGTAACCGCAATTCCCGAGGCAACAACATGTGTTTTTCCGCTTAATTTCCGCAGCATGTCTGCGGCCTCCTCAGCATGTGAGGGTTTCTCTAAAATGTCCCCCTCAAGAAGAACGATGGTGTCTCCTGTAATAAGGACATCCTCAGGCTCCATCATGTGATAGAAGGCGGAGGCTTTTGCCATGGTGACAAACTTGGCCACTTCGACGCCTGATAACGAAGGAGGGTAGCTTTCGTCCACATCCTTCACCATGACTTCAGGCTCAATTTCTAAACCACGAACCAATTCTAGTCTACGTGGGCTTTTAGAGGCAAGTATAATGCGTTTTGAATCGAGGTTTGGGTACAGCATTTGTGATCGCTAAATGAGGTGTGAGTAATCATTGCAAAATTAGCGTGTATTGAGTCGCAAACTCTTGCAGGTGTGTAACTAACTTCGCTGCGGAAAAATATATCCCATGTCTGACCTACATAAGCGCACTGAAAATATTCTCATACTGGACTTCGGGTCTCAGTACACACAACTGATTGCCAGAAGAGTGAGGGAGATCAACGTGTACTCTGAAATTATACCTTGGCACAACTTCACGTCGCTGCCAGAAGGTTGCAAAGGTGTCATCTTATCTGGATCTCCTTACAGTGTGAGAGATGCGGATGCACCGATGCCAGATTTGTCAGCCATCATCGGCGCGGTACCCTTGCTTGGTGTGTGCTATGGCGCACAGTATTTGGCCTTACAAAATGGAGGGAATGTTGCGGCAAGTGATTCGAGGGAATACGGCAGAGCGAATCTCACTGTTGTCAATACTGAGGATGTGCTTTTAAAAGGCATGACATTGGGGAGTCAGGTGTGGATGAGTCATGGGGACACCATTCTTGACTTGGGTGTGGGATATGAAGCGATTTGTAGTACTGGAGATGTCAACTTTGCTGGTTTTAGGGATGTGGGAAAGGACGTATGGGGCATACAATTTCACCCCGAAGTATTTCACTCCACAGAAGGCCCGACATTGATTCGTAATTTCATTATTGACATCTGTGGATGCACAGGTGAATGGACGCCGGACAATTTCGCCGAGGCAACGATTCGCGCTTTAAAAGAGGAGATTGGTTCGGAGGATAAAGTGATTTTGGGATTGTCTGGAGGCGTCGACTCCACAGTTGCATCTGTGCTACTTCATAAAGCCATAGGTGACAGGCTGCATTGTATTTTCGTTGACAATGGTCTGTTGCGCAAGAATGAGTTCGAAGATGTTTTGAGTGGCTATGAGCATATGGGGTTAAATGTAAAAGGAATAAGAGCTGGGGATCAATTCCTACAGGCTCTGGAGAATTTAACAGACCCCGAACTCAAGCGCAAAGCAATAGGTCGCGTTTTTGTTGAGGTGTTCGACGAGGCTTCAAAGGAGGTGGAGGGCGCAAATTGGCTTGGACAGGGAACGATTTATCCAGATGTTATCGAGTCTGTCAGTGCAACAGGTGGACCTTCGGCGACGATTAAAAGCCATCACAATGTGGGTGGACTCCCGGATTATATGACACTTAAAGTTGTTGAGCCGCTTCGCTTAATTTTTAAAGATGAAGTAAGGAGAGTGGGAAAAGCGTTAGGCATTAAAGCAAGTCTATTGGCCCGCCATCCTTTTCCTGGTCCAGGACTAGGGATAAGAATTTTAGGAGAAGTGACTGCAGAAAAGGTGCGTGTGCTTCAAGAAGTAGATGCCATTTTTATAAATGCCCTAAAGGATGCTGGATTGTATGATGAGGTTTGGCAAGCAGGCGCAATGCTTCTCCCCGTCCAATCTGTGGGTGTAATGGGAGATGAGCGCACGTATGAGAATGCTGTCGCACTAAGAGCGGTGACGAGTACAGACGGAATGACGGCTGATTGGTCACATCTTCCTTATGCATTTTTGGCAAAAGTTTCTAATGATATCATCAACAAGGTGAGAGGAGTTAACCGTGTTGTTTACGATATTAGCTCAAAACCACCAGCAACCATAGAATGGGAGTAATACATCAACGCACATCTATTTCTTTTTCTAAAAAAGTGTCAGCCATTGTATGCATGGCGACCTTTTTCGTTGCCTTTTCTCTTCACGGTCAATCCGACACCCTTCAGACTCAAACAGATTTCCATGCGGTGACAATTCTCCCGTTTTTCATGGACTTGGTGGAAGACGAAGATGCCCCTCCAGCACGAAGGGAGTTGCGAATGCGAGAAATTGCTGTAGAAAACATGCACGGAATTCAATGGGCTGCAGAGAGGTTAAGCAATGCGGGGTATCACATTGAATTGGGTTTTTTCGATGAAGTCGCGGACACTTTGGGACTTAACCACTGGAGTATTGAGGATATCTATGACGCGGATGTTGTCTTCGGACCTTTGCAACTCAGTCCGATTTCAATGAGTCGCAGAATCATTGAACGAACAGGCGCTGAGCACATTTTACTTACACCTGTCCCTGCTGCTTTTTTAAGAGGATCTGACGCCGTGCGGACTGTCATTCCCTCAAAGTTACACGCAGTTGATATATTGGCCCGAGATATCGCTGAAAAGCACAGTCAGGACAATGTCGTTTTCGTGATGTCGGGTGGGAATGATTTGGAACTTGAGGAGAGATTTCTCGATGTTTTTAACGAGGCTTTGCAACCGGATACGGTCTATGCAGATTCTCTTCTATTTGACACCGTTCAGGCTTCTCGCAATTCTATCGGCTCACTGTCAGAAAAATTAGATTACTACAGTCGCAATGTGATCGTTTCCTTAGCAGGAAGGTCTTCGCGTTCCATGCATTCGAACCTTCAGATGGCAGTCCAAATAAATGATTCCACCGAAATCTTTGTTTACACCCACCCAGAATTAAAGGATTTGGGATTTATAGATGTGTCGTTTCTTGAGAGAACCCGAACGACAATGCCAGTGTCTGAGGAGGTTAATTGGTCAGACAGCGCTACAATCGCTGCTGTTAAAGTGTTTCAAAGTCAATTTGACACCCAACCGTCCAAGTATTCAATTCGAGCGCACGATGCGTTCTTAGACGCTTTTACAAGAAAGTTAGAGAGAGACTTGGGGCCGATGGACTTTTCTGTTTTGCCAGCACCTATTGCGACAGTGTTCGACTGGGTCGCTGTGGATCAATTTTCAGGTTACGTAAATAAATACTGGACATTAAAAACGTTCTATCAACGTCAGTGGTGCGCGTCAGATTCTGTGCCCACACTTCTCGACTTTATTGAGCCTGAGCTAGACGATCAGTAATTCTATATCCTATTGTCTATGATCGACGCCCCAGGATATTCATTGGTGTCAAATGAAAAGTTGGACGACGGTATTTTAACCCCAACATTAAAACGTTCAATGAGATATTCAGTGTCCATGCCTTCTCTTCCCTTCACAACGATTTTCACCACTTCTAACCCTGCTTCGTCAACAAAAAGTTGCATCGTGTGATATGGTTTGTCATCTGAAGCATTGGGGTATAAATTGATCTGTACACAGTCTTTTCCGGACACGCTCGCTTGGCCCATCCATTCCGATTTAAAATCATCTTCCCAAATCGTGAATATTTTTGAGGGATCCATGCCTTCATCGATGAGCATTTCTGCGTCATCGAGATAACAGTCGTTAGTTTCCTTTTCATAGGTCCAAACCGACATCCCATTTGAAATAATCAAAAAATCGCCCATGTCGAGTTTGAATTTTTGGTCTTCAATAAGAATATTCCCTTTCATCTCTTCCTCGAAATTGTTTTTCAAGTCCACCATTTTAGATGAATAGGTCGCATCTATGGTTTTGTAGGTTTTTGCCTTTTCACTTAATCTTAACAGCAGGCCATCCGCATCTTGGGAAGCCCCAGTAAATACGAACCCCAGTGTCAAAATTGTCGTTGTAAATAATCGAATCATTTTTTTATTATTCTTCTCCTTCAAAAGGTCTACGCAAAAGTTGTTCCAAACTCATTTCGTCTGGAATTAAAACCTTCCTTGCCTTGGACCCTTCAAAGGGCCCTATGATACCTGCATCTTCAAGTTGGTCAACAATTCGGCCAGCTCGATTGTATCCAAGCTTCAGTTTTCTTTGTAAAAGCGATGTTGAGCCTTGTTGATGCATGACGATAATCGATGCCGCCTCTTCAAACAGTTCATCTCTTTCCTCTACTGATGTGGCGCCTCGATCTGCTTTATTGTCTACCGAGTAATCAGGCAATTCAAATATTTCAGGATATCCCCTTTGTCCTGAGATATAGTTACAAACTTTTTCTACTTCCGGCGTGTCAACGAAACCACATTGTAGACGGATGAGGTCATTTCCGGTACTCATGAGCATGTCTCCACGCCCGATGAGTTGGTCAGCACCACCAGCATCAAGAATGGTTCGTGAGTCAATTTTTGAGGTGACACGGAATGCCACACGTGCCGGAAAATTCGCTTTGATTGTTCCTGTAATAATATTGACAGATGGTCTCTGAGTCGCAATAATAAGATGTATCCCGATTGCTCTGGCCAGTTGAGCGAGACGTGCAATAGGCGTTTCAACTTCCTTGCCTGCAGTCATAATAAGATCGGCAAACTCATCCACCACAAGGACAATGTAAGGTAGGAAGTGATGCCCCCGTTCAGGGTGCAGGTCCTTGCATGTTTCAGGCACAATCTTTCTGTTGATGAATTTCTGATTGTACTCTTTCAGGTTTCGACATTGCGCATCTTTTAAAAGATTGTAACGTTGATCCATCTCTGTGCATAGAGAGTTTAATGTTGAAACGACTTTGTCTGTATCTGTAATAATCGCTTCCTCCGCGCCTGGAAGTTGCGCGAGGTAATGACGTGAAATCTTATCATACACAGAGAGCTCCACTTTTTTCGGGTCAACAAGGACAAATTTGAGTGCGCTTGGATGTTTTCTGTAAAGTAAGCTGACGAGCATTGCATTAAGCCCTACTGATTTTCCTTGACCTGTCGCACCCGCCATTAAGAGGTGAGGCATCTTTGCAAGGTCGAAGATGTGTGTTTTGTTGGAAATTGTTTTTCCAAGAGCGATGGGGAGATCGCAATCTGAATTTTGGAATTTTTCAGAACGTATCAGAGTCAACATGCTCACGACATCTGGCTTAGAATTGGGTACTTCAATGCCTATGGTGCCACGTCCTGGTATCGGCGCGATAATTCTAATCCCAAGAGCTGCAAGGCTTAACGCGATGTCGTCTTCCAGATTCTTGATCTTCGAGATACGTATGCCAGGTGCAGGAACGATTTCATAAAGCGTGACAGTGGGGCCGACCTCAGCGGATATTTCATCGACCTCAATTTTAAAATCCAACAAGGTTTTAAGGATTTTATCCTTGTTGATGGAAAGCTCATCTTCGGTCACTTTGTGTTTGCCGTCACCATGATCTTCCAAATGCTCCAGGCCGGGCATCTTAAAAGAACCGAGTTCTAATGTGGGGTCATATTCGCCAAACTCTTGAGTTAACTCATTGACTTCTCCTTTGGAGAGTTGTTCTTCGTTTTCTTTCTCCTTGATCACGAGATCAATTCCCGCTTCAGGCTCAGGCTTCACGATTGTGAAATCTTTGGGCGTATTTGGCACTTCTTTCTCCTCTTCCTCTTTCTCTTCAGCATCATTGACAAGGGTGCTTACAATGTCGTCAAGTTCTGTTTTTTCAGCAGGTGATTCAATGGAATCAGTGTGGGGGGATTCTGTTGACGGACTTTCGTCCAATACAGATGCGACAGTTTTATTTTTGATCCAATTTTTAATTCGCGCAAAAACAGATTTCAGTGTGTCAAACTTGATTTTCTCAGGCCACCCCGGCGCAAATTGAAAAAGGGTAAATAAAATTAAACCCACCATTAAAATGGCACTTCCAGACGTACTAAGGTAAATGAGGGTGAACTTTAGGAGGAAAGCTGATCCTTGACCTACGAGATGGTCTGAGACATTCAATGTGATTTCATGCGATTGCGCAACCTTTTCGTGGCAGAAAAAGGTGACTGCCCAAGGAAGAGCCACCATAGCGGCGAGTGCCCAACGGGTAAACTTGGCGATGGGCAGCAGTGCTCTTCCTGTTAGTGCTTTGAACCCCAGTAGAAACAGGATGGCTGGCACAGCAAGGAATCCAAATCCAAATGTTCCTCTCACCAAATAATGTCCGACCATGGCTCCCAATTTTCCGCCGAGATTTGTTGCGGGGAGTTTGTATGTGTCGCTAGTGACGAGTAGGGTGTCATAACTTCCGGAAAATATGGCTGAAAGGGCGCTTAAAATTAAAAACGCAGAAATCACCAGCCCGAAAAGCCCCACTGTCGACCTGACGCGCTCATCTTCCCAGCGTTCTTTGAAATACCTTTTTTTACTGGCGAAATTCCGTTCGTCGGACTTTTTAGAGCGCTTTGACGATTGATTTGATTGGGTTCTAGGCTTATCGCCTTTTCGGACGTTTCGCGCAGGCTTATTTACAGTACTGGCGGTGGAGGTGAAAATTGTTCGCATCATGCTTATTCGTAAAATTAAACGGTAAACGTAGCAGTTATAGTACATTGCAATCTCCTTGTCCACGTTTGAGTGTTCAAATCAACTGGATAAGAAAACGTTGGTAATTCAGAGTAAGTTTGACTATCTTTGCCCTCCAATTCTCGAAGCTATGGCCAAGAAAGGCAACCGTGTACAAGTAATACTTGAGTGTACTGAGCATAAAGACTCAGGCCGCCCAGGAACGTCACGTTACGTGACAACAAAGAACAGGAAGAACACGCCTGATCGAATGGAACTCAAGAAGTTCAACCCTGTGTTACGCAAGTACACAGTTCACAAAGAGATTAAGTAACCCTGAAACTGTAAGACTATGGCTAAGAAAGTAGTAGCGTCGCTCCAGACTGGTGGAGGAAAGCAACACACGAAAGTGATTAAAATGGTGCGCAGTGAAAAAACTGGTGCGTATTCATTTGTCGAGCAAATTGTTCACAACGATAACGTAAAGGGTTTCTTCGAGAAGTAACCTAAGTAACCTAATGCGATGGCAATCGCCATGCTTTATTGACTTTGGCTGGCTCTTCTTTGAGTCAGCCTTTTTTTTTGATATTAGACTAACATGAGTTTTTTTAAACGCATATTCGGAAAAAATAAAGATCAATCTGTTGAACAGGTTGAGAAAAAGGCATCCTTAGATGCTGGGCTCGAAAAGTCCAAAAAGGGTGTGATTAGTAGAATTGCACGTGTCTTTAGTGGTCGTCGGAAAATTGATGACACGTTGTTGGATGATTTAGAGGAAGCGCTCATGATGTCAGATGTGGGTGTGGATACCACAGAGCGAGTCATCGAACGCTTGAGAAAGCGTGCTGTTTGGGAGGCCTATTTGGATCAGGCAGAGCTTATGAATATGTTGAGAGAAGAAATTGCCCATCTTTTGGTTGGTGAAGACTTGGGCGAGGCGCTCACAAATAATTCCGTATTTTCTATAGATAAACTAGATTCAGGTGATGGTCCGGCAGTCATTTTAGTGGTCGGTGTAAATGGTGTGGGGAAGACCACAAGTATTGGGAAGCTGGCACATCGATATAAACAAGAAGGGAAGAAGGTCATGTTGGGTGCTGCTGACACGTTTCGGGCGGCAGCTGTTGATCAATTGATTGTTTGGGGTGAAAGGGTAGGTGTCCCCGTGGTCTCACAAGGCATGGGCGCCGATCCTGCTGCTGTAGCGTATGATACGCTGGAGTCTGCAAAAGCACAGAACATGGATGTTGTCATTATAGACACAGCTGGCCGTCTGCATAACAAGGTGGGGCTTATGTCCGAGCTTACGAAAATTAAGCGGGTGATGGACAAAATTATTCCTGGCGCCCCCCATGAGGTGTGGC
>CAJQPF010000005.1 GCA_905480095.1 uncultured Flavobacteriales bacterium | reverse complement strand
TTCTTTTTTCAATCTCTTCAAAGTCTGCATTGCCGCCAACGAAGGTTGTGGTGTATTTATTCCCTTCCACACTCTTAGCCGAGCCCAAGTGTTTGAGTTGCACATCGTTTAGTTTAATGCCAGATTCTCTTGTTACAAAGGTAGCACCAATCGAAGCTGCAAGATCACTCAGGGTATCTCTGCGTTCATTGCCATAGAAAGGAGCCTTAATAGCAGCCACCTTCAGCGTACCCCTCATAGCATTCATGATAAGAGCAGCCAGTGCTTGGCCTTCAACCTCTTCAGCAACAATAATTAGTGGTCGGCCTTCTCTCGCTATCATCTCAAGGATGGGAAGCACAGGCTCAACAGCATCAATCTTGTGATCGGTGACAAGAACAAGCGGCTCATCATAAGACATTACCGAACGTCTTTCATCAGTGATAAAGGCGGAGGCAGCGACACCAGACGGTACCTTAAACCCTTCCTCAATATCAATGGACGTGTCCAACGAACGAGATTCTTCGATAGTGATTGAGCCGTCTTGGCCAACCTTGTCTATAGCCATAGCTACTAGATCACCAATGGTCGAATCGTTGTTGGCTGAGATGGTGGCAATGTGTTTGATATCTTCAATGCTAGTGACAGGCGTTGATTGTGCTGACAACTTGGTGCAGATCTCTTTAACTGTATTCGTGATACCACGTTGTAGTTCCACAGGTGCGGCACCCGCAGCAATATGCTTTTGTGATTCTTGCAGGATTGCTCTCGCAAGAATAGTTGACGTGGTCGTACCATCGCCGGCAATCTCATTGGTTTCAATGGCAGCTTGCCTAGCTACTTGTACAGCAGCGTTCTCGATTGGATCTTCCAAGGCTACGAAGTGTGCTACGGTCACTCCGTCTTTCGTTACGAAAGGCGCCTTTCCTTTCTCTTGCAACAGAACATTTCTGCCGCGGGGTCCAAGTGTGGATGCCACATTGTCAGCAAGGACATTCACACCGTTCATTATCTTTTGTTGTAGCGATTGATTGTTGTCGTATTCGCGACTCATTTACACCTCTATGTTGTGTTTATTATAATCAATTTTGTATGAAATGTCAAATGTTTTTATTCAAGATCGGAATCTTCTTCGCCTTTTGTTTTTGATTGCTGCAACAAGTTGACCACAGTCTTTCCTTCCTCTTGCGCTTTTTCATTCGCGTTCATCGCCGTCGAGCGCCTATCGGCACTAAAGTACTTTCCTACATTCTCAGTAAAACTCTTGGTTGTCTCCAAAAGAGCCATCATATCGTCTTTCAATTTCTCAATATAGATTGCGGCGCATGCTTTGATATTCTCATCGGACATATCTAGCTCACCATAGTATTGTGACTTCGCCACTTTTCTAAGTTTGTCCATTAGTGTTTGGGTGATCTCCCACTGACTACCACCATCTCTACCGCCGCCCTCCATCAACGCTCTTTCTTCTTGCATCATACGCTTCTCTCTTACATGGAAAGCCCCGAAGTGTGATTCGGCTACCTGTCGAGCTTCCTCAGCAGCAGCGGTATAAGCTGCGTTATAGTATTTTTGTAAATTAGCAAAGTTTCTTTGTTGTATTTTTTGTGCTTTAGCGACTTCTGCCTGATCCTCTGGATCTAGGATAGGCGGCATAAGATCTTTTAAATCATGTGTTTTAGCCCATTTCTCAAAATTTGGTTGTTGACCTGCTTTGGCCGCTTGTTCTGCCGAGTTTTCGGCGTCCATTTTGTACGCCTTTACCTTTACTTTGGAGTATTGTGTTCTTTTCTTATCGGCAAGATCGCTTTCTTCATCTGGTTCAAACTGGCCCGCGGGATCGACATTTTTGCTGAACATACCGCGGGTATATCCGGGAACATTTTCTAGGATTTCTTGCATTCCTACTTTCCATTTTGACGAATCGCTAAAATTTTGAATTTGTAACTTTAGGCGATTTTTAGTTTCTTCATCTCCGAGCAGTGATCTGTTCTTCTTAGATGATTCCATAATAGTCATAAAGTTCTCTCGACTAATCACGAAATCAAAGATAGCTAATTGCGATACGTCATCACCCTCTGAATTTTTGCGTCCGATTAAGTATTTGATGTCAGGCTCGCCGGAACCACCTCGTAAAAACAAATAGTCAACAAGGTTAGTAAAACTTCCGTGAATACCAGTATTGGGGCTCAAAAGTTTGAGGCTCACATTTTCATTGTCCCCTGTAACAAAGTCTTCAATGGGTAGCGTGCCACCTACGCGATCAGCCTGTTGGGAGCCTCCAGTAAGTGCTGCCATGAATCCTTCGAATACGAACCCAGCAGAAGACTCACTATAATCGTTTAAACAGGCTTGAAGCGCTTCGATAATCATCATCATATTAAGGATGGCGTTAAATCTCTTGCCTTTGCCTTTTCTCTGTGCTGTCTTCGGATCAACAAAACTGTTAACGTGCTGGATTCTTTCTTTGATCCCACCTTGTCTGGTAATAGACGCGAAGATTCTGTCGATATCTTTTCTTGATTGGCTGTCGGGATCCCCCCACGCCTCGTTAGGGTTGAGTTTGGGGATAGGGATCGACATACTGTATCTCTCGCCCTCTTCAAGTGTTTCATCCTCGTTAAGCATTGTAACTCCGTGGAGCACCTTACTGACTTCCTCTATCATTTGTTCTAGTTCCGTGAGCGGCGAGATCGTTTCGTCTTTCTCCCTCACTTCAATAAACATATCTTTAATATAATCTGACACCTGTATACTCCTTAAATAATTATGTCTGCAATTCCTAGCTCGACCGCTTCTTCTGCCGACAGGTATACGTTAACCTTACGCTCAAGAAGTTTCTTCAGGTCTTTTTTGC
>CAJQPF010000004.1 GCA_905480095.1 uncultured Flavobacteriales bacterium | reverse complement strand
CCTCAGTAAGAGGTAGGTTGCATACGTGTTACGCACCCGTGCGCCGGTCGTCAGCGGAAAAGCAAGCTTTTCCCTGTTACCCCTCGACTTGCATGTGTTAAGCCTGCCGCTAGCGTTCATCCTGAGCCAGGATCAAACTCTCCATTGTAAGTTATAATCCATAATTGACTCTCATAAAAATTAACGTTGGAACATCATCTCCGAAGAGAAGATGTTAAAAACACCAGTAAGTAAACTTACATGGTGTACCTATCTCAATTAAGAGATAGGATTTGGGCTGCTGCATCAAGTCAAAGAACTTTATATTCAAATCAGCTCCGAAGAGCTTCATAAATTACTTCTTTCAAAGCGGACGACAAAGGTATCACAGGATTTTCATTCTGCAACTTAAAAGTTAAAAAATTTTCAACTCTTTTTTACGACCGTTTGTAGAAAAAACAAATTGCTTTCCTTTGAAAGCGGGCGCAAAGATAATGCATCTTTTTAATAATGCAAGTTAAAAGTGATTTTTATTAAATTTTAAAAGTCATCCGTTTGTCAAAAAACTCACTTTCCTTCGAAAGCGGACGCAAATTTACACTAGGTTTTCTTCCTAACAAGTTGTTTGTTACTTTATTTTCTTATTTTCTTCAATTAAACTCTCTAAGTCTAGGTATAGCTGAGAAATCTCCGACTCTTTCGTGCCGTCATAGAACCCCCTAAGCCTGCCTTGAGGATCAACCAATACAACGTTCTCAGTGTGTACAAAGTCCTGATAACCACCATCCCCCTCGTCCAAACAAGCGAAATAGCTCTTCCTGGCCAATTTATATATTTCATCCTTGGGACCAGTGAGAAACCACCACAAAGATGGGTTTGCACCGTGCTTATCGGCATATTTAGAAAGAACCGACACACTGTCCGCAACAGGCGTAACTGAATGACTAAGGATGCGAACTCCTTCTGGCAAACGGTCATGAATCAGTTTTATGTTGTTAGTTAGGAGCGGGCAAATCGTGGCGCATCTCGTGAAAAAGAAGTCTACAATTAGAATTGAACCCGCTACATCTGACATAGAAACGGTGTCACCAAGTTGATTTATGAGCTTAAAATCAGCAATACGATGGTCATCCTCTGTCTGTAAAGTTGGATCAACCAAGGCTGGATTAATTTGAGATGGCTGATATATAGGTAACCTTTCTTCAACACGTAATAAAAAAAAGTAGGTATATAGAATAGCACTCAAAACGATTGTCACAAAAAGTACGATGGCTTGCTTACTCCCCATAATGATTAATTAGATGACTTATAGACTTGAACTCCTGACACAAACGTTCTGAGTGTTTGGGCTCCTAAAATCTGATCTGGCTTAACTATAAGAAGGTTGCGGTCCATCACAACAAGGTCTGCCCACTTACCTACCTCTATAGATCCGACTTCGTTGTCGTGAAAATTTGCAATGGCAGCCCAAAGCGTCATTCCGTAAAGGGCGGATTCTCTTGTAAGGCTTTGGTCTATATGATAGCCTTCAGCAGGAAACCCCTCTGAATCCTTCCTCACTGTAGCTGCATAGAAGGTTTTACGTGGATCAATATCCTCTACAGGCATATCTGTACCTAAAGGAAGAATTCCAATTGCTTTTTGCAGGTCACGGTAGGTGTAGGCAGTCCTGATTCTATTTCTTCCGAGACGCTCTCCAGCCCAATACATATCAGAAGTCGCATGGGTAGGTTGTACTGAAGGGATGATACTCGCTGATGTAAATAAAGGCAAGT
The DNA here is from genome assembly GCA_905480095.1 of uncultured Flavobacteriales bacterium. Classification (GTDB taxonomy): domain Bacteria; phylum Bacteroidota; class Bacteroidia; order Flavobacteriales_D; family Sanyastnellaceae; genus UBA974. The sequence continues at coordinate 56,832 of CAJQPF010000004.1, read as the reverse complement.
CCGAGGGAGAGACAACTTGAGCGTGTTCAATGCGCCACCTTTTGTCATTTTGACCACCAAGAACAGCGTTATATAGGTTAAGGACATTTCTAACCGCAGAATCGCCGATGCAATGTGTTGCCACTTGAAAGCCTCGCGCGTATGCGATATTTAGGTTTGAACGAAATTCCGCAGAATCCTGGAATATAAAACCACTGTGAGAAGGACGGTCAGAATAAGGCGCCAAAAGGGCGGCACCTCGAGACCCTAAGGATCCATCCATATAAAACTTGATGGATTGTGCAATCAATCGATCTGATCGATGTGGCCCTTTTGCGAAAGCGGAATCTAGATTGGGCTGTGTTCCACTTGCCATGGCAACGACCCTTATGTGAAGGTCTCCTGACCTGTGAAGCGAATCTATCCTTCTGATATCCGACATATCTAAACCGGCATCCACCACCGTAGTCAAACCCAACGCAAAAAGATCATGTTGTGCCTGAATAAGCGCCGCGTCTTTTGTAGGACCATCATGAGGAGGTATGAATAACAGAAGAGAGTCTGCTGCGCCATCTATAAGCACCCCTGATGGAGTGCCGTCTTCAAGCGAAATCATTTCTCCCCCTTGAATAAAGCGTAGGTCTGACATCCCAGCGATTCTAAGCGCAGCCGAATTTGCCAAAAGTGCATGTCCATCAATTCTTCGTATCGCAACAGGTCGTGAGGGAAACAGTTCATCCAAACGCGTGCGTGTGGGATAGGATGAAGGCGACCATTTGTTTTGGTCCCACCCCCTGCCAGTGAGCCATCCAGAAGAATGGGTTTCGGAGAAGGCTTCAAGTCTACTCAAAACATCATCATAAGAGACTGAACCGACAAGATCAACCTCTAACTTGCTTAAAGCGTATCCCGTGAAGTGCGCATGCGCATCAATTAACCCTGGATAAACGACAGCCTGCTGAAGATCAATCTTTTCGTCAGCGTTATAGGCATTTAAGATCTTTCGTTCAGGCCCTACGGCGACAATCTTACCTTTTTCTATTGCAATGGCCATTTTAGTTGAACCAATAGGTGTCCCATCACATACCAAACCTACAGTGTTATGAAGAATGAGGTCTGCATGCTGAGATTTAAAATTACAACACGCCAGTATAAATGGTAAAAGGGACAGTGCCAGATAACGAAGAAAACATCTCATCTCTTTTTTGAATAAGGAAACACAGTACTATTAGGTATAACTCTCAGTCATTTTTGACTAAATTGCCGCTCAAATATAACACCTAAATCATGCTAAATTCTGTACGTTTTTTCTTTACTATCGCTTGCATCTTTGTTGCAACTTTAACATCTGCTCAAGATGTAACCCATACAATTGCTCAGGTTCAAGGAGAGCTTTTCGCTTCCCCACTGCTTGAACAAGTCGTGACTGTACAAGGTGTAGTCACTGCTGCAACTGATTACAGCTACTTCTTACAAGATGGATCTGGCCCTTGGAACGGCATCTACATCTATGACAACACAAATCTTCCAGCTGTGGGAGATTTAGTCATCCTGACTGGCGAAGTCATTGAATATTACGACCTCACTGAGATCACGAATGTCACCGCATTTACAACCGTAAGTTCTGACAACGACCTTCCTGCTGCAATTAATCTCACAACTGGGTTTATTGCCGAATCAGGAGAAGCGTACGAAGGATGTCGAGTCAAAGTAACAAATGCAGTTTGTACGAATCCAGACCTGGGGTTCGGTGATGGATATTTTGATGACGGAACGGGGGACTGTATGATCGACGATATGCTATACTCTCCAGATCCAGCTTGGATGCTCGGAGAATACTACTCCGTAACTGGCGTTCTCACATATACCTATGAACAGTATAAAATCGAACCAAGCAGTGCCGCCGATGTGAGTATAGGGATGGCTGTAGGTTCAATCTCAGCTTCGGCGATGAACATTTACCCGAATCCCACCGTTGATGTGATTAATTTCAGACTGAACTCAAATGCCAAGGCTTACGTATATGATACAAATGGTCGTTTGGTGTTCACACAAGATGTGGTCTCTGGGGACGTCAACTTAGATGTAAGTGGACTTCGCCACGGAACATACAGCGTAGATTGCGTTTCTGAAACATCAATCTTGAGCGCAAGCTTTGTGAAGCAGTAAGACTTCTCGTTACTTTTTATCCGCGAAGCGAGAGCCCGCGTATAATTCATATCCCAACCACCGACATTCTAAAGGGCCATTGTGCACTTTATGTCGGTGGTTGCTTTTTAGGCCGATGTGCTTAATCGCTTCTGGATTCGATGAGATAATCCAGGCCTTAAATCCAGGCCAATGAAACTTGAGTCTGTCGCCTATGGCTGCATACATCTCATCAATGTTTTCAGGTTCCATTCGCTCTCCATATGGCGGGTTGATCACAACGACACCTCCCTCCGTTTTCTGCGGTTCTGATTGAAAGAAATCGATTTCATCGACACTCACATTGTGAGAAGGCAGATCAAGTTGTGACAGCGCATATTTGGTTTGGGATATCGCATCTCCACTTATGTCAGACGCATATATGGCTGTTGGAACAGGCGGATTGAAATCCATCGCTTCATCACGCACAGCAATCCAAGCAGATCGATTAAAATTCATCCATTCCATGAACGCAAAGTGAGAACGGTTCATTTGGACGGGCATCCCCGACGCCCAAAGCGCCGCTTCACATGTAAAGGTACCCGACCCACACATTGGATCGTATAAGGGTATACCAGGATGCCACCCGCTCAATGCAAGAAGACCTGCAGCCAACACCTCATTTAACGGTGCAATCGCTTTTCTAGAACGGTAACCTCTTTTTGACAGAGGCTCTCCACAAGCGTCTAAAGAGATGGTCACGTCTTCACGGCTGATATGTAAGTGTATTCTGACGTCAGGATTCTGTCTATCTATTGAAGGTCGTTCTCCTTTTTTTGCACGAAACCTATCTACGATTGCATCCTTTAAACGAAGAACAGCAAATTGATCATGTGTGAAATGATCTGAGTATATCGTAGAATCAATCGTTAATGTTCCATTCTCTTTCAGAACATCCTCCCACTTTTTTCTTGCAGCCATGCGATAAAGCTCATCGGTATGCTTCGCTTTGAATTGATATAAAATTCGCAACACTTTTAATGTAAATCTAGCATGCATACAATGACGATACATGACTTCAGCAGTTGCTGTAAAGCCGACCCCTCTCCTGCCAATTTTAATTTCTGTAGCGCCATGTGCCAGAAGCTCATCAGCCACCAACTGTTCAAGACCCGCAAGTGTTTTTGCATGGTACGCTGCTGTGGGAATGTTTGTTATATCCATTGTTATTGTATCAACCGCCTTTGCGTTTTACATGAAATCCATCTGCTTCAAGAATAGAGACTACTTTATCTCTGTGATCGCCCTGGATCAGAATACACCCCTCTTTTACAGCGCCACCTACACCACATTTAACTTTAAGCGTTTTACCCAATGCAAGGAGTTCTGAAGCGGGTCCATCATGGCCTTCTATCAGTGTTACAGGTTTCCCAGCGCGTTGTTTTCTGTCCAAACTCACATATAGCTTGCACATAGAAGGCGACCAATTGCGGTCATCTTCGTCACCACTGTCTTCATCCCAATCGAACCCAGTATTGGTGCTGAACACCATGCCGTCGTTATTTCGTCTTCGTTTTGCCATTTTATTTGCAAATATTGCGCAAGGTACGCGGTAGATTTGCTGTATGGCACATTTTGAAGACGCAACAAATGAATATTCTGAAGATCATTCATCTCCAGAGGGAGAGGTGTTGTCACGACTGAGAAGAGACACATGGTTAACAACGACAAAACCCCAGATGCTCAGTGATCCAATTCAGGGGCGTTTTTTATCTGCAATAAGTAAAATGGTTCGCCCAAATCGCATCTTGGAATTCGGAACATTTACGGGCTACGCGACAATATGCTTATCTGAAGGTCTTGCGCCGCATGGTGAAATACATACAATTGAAATAAACGACGAATTAGAGCGCATACATGAGACATACTTTCATGAAGCAGGGGTTTATGAGAACATCACGCGACATTACGGTCATGCTTTAGACATTATTAAAAGTGGAGAAATCAAGGGAGAGTTCGATCTTATATGGCTAGATGCAGACAAGGAACATCAAATAGAGTATGCGGAATTTGCAATCTCTAGACTCCGAAGTGGCGGATGGCTCCTGATAGACAATGTCATTTGGGGAGGGGCCGTTCTCGACATGAAGAAGCGCTCAAAACCAGAATCTGGAGCCTCAAGGATACACCTATTAAATAAGTATATCCTGGATCACAAAGAGGTTGAGAATGTATTGATACCTGTTTGGGATGGCGTACAAATCGCTATGAAAATTTAAGCGACAACAGCAGCAACCGCATCTGCAGCTTCCTGAAGAAGGATGACAGAGGTTACTTCTAAGCCTGACTCGTCAATAAGCCTCTTCGCCTCAGTGGCATTTGTCCCCTGTAGACGGACGATAATAGGAACATCGATGTTCCCCATATTTTTATATGCATCGACAACACCTTGCGCCACTCTATCGCAACGCACAATTCCTCCAAAGATATTTACGAGTATTGCTTTTACAGAAGGGTCTTTCAGAATAATGCGGAACGCTTGCTCTACTCGAGAAGCATCAGCAGTTCCGCCTACGTCAAGAAAATTTGCAGGATCACCTCCACTTAACTTGATAATATCCATGGTCGCCATCGCGAGACCGGCGCCGTTCACCATACACCCAACATTTCCATCGAGCTTGACATAGCTAAGCCCTATTTCGTCCGCTTCCAGTTCTGTAGGATCTTCCTCGGTTTTGTCACGCATCGCTTCATATGCTGGATGACGGAAAAGGGCATTTTCATCTAGACTCACCTTCGCATCTACCGCGATGACTTTGTTGTCAGATGTTTTTAGAACTGGATTGATTTCAAACATGGACGCATCACAACCGATATATGCATCATATAGTTTGAACACAAATTTGATCATCTGCTTATAAGCTTGACCACTGAGACCTAGATTAAACGCAATACGTCTCGCTTGGAATCCCTGAAGTCCTGCACCTGGATCGATGGTTTCTGTGTAAATAAGCTCTGGTGTCTTTTCAGCGACTGCTTCAATATCCATTCCTCCTTCTGGAGAATACATAATGATGTTTTTACCCGATGATCTGTCTAAAAGAACTGAAACATAGTATTCCTCTGTTTCTGTTTCGCCTGGGTAGTATACGTCCTGAGCAACAAGGACTTTGTTGACCATTTTTCCTTTTGAGGAAGTCTGAGCTGTGACCAAATGGCCACCCAGGATGCCTGATGCCACACCTTTAACTTTATCAAGACCTTTTGCAAGAACAACACCGTGAGATCCCGTTTCTATAACGGCACCTTTGCCTCGGCCACCCGCATGAATTTGTGCTTTGACAACAAACCACTCTGTGCCCGTATCCGCTGCTAATTTTTCAGCAACGCTGTAAGCCTCTTCTGCAGTCTCTGCCACTAGTCCTTCTTGAATAGCAACTCCAAAACTTTTAAGGATAGATTTACCCTGATACTCGTGAAGATTCATTTTTCTGCTTTTAAGAGTTGATTTTACGGGGCAAAGTTAGGCAATTTAAGGGGCACGATTGCGTAGATTGCAACTGTGATTCAAGTAAAAGATATTCGGAAACAATTTGGAGAATTAGAGGTCTTAAAAGGCATCACTCTCAAAGTCGCAGAAGGCGAAGTCGTCAGCATCGTTGGAACCTCTGGCGCCGGAAAGACCACATTACTTCAAATCATTGGCACACTTGATGTTGAGAGTTCTGGCGAACTTCAAATAGGCGGAGAGAATGTGTCCAATCTGTCACGGTCATCACTTGCAGATTTCAGAAACAAACACATCGGATTCGTGTTTCAGTTTCACAGACTCCTTCCTGAGTTTACAGCTCTGGAAAATGTGATGATGCCTGCATGGATTGCTGGCACATCCGATTTGGAGGCCGAAACCCGAGGCATGAAGCTGCTGAAAGAACTTGGACTTCACGACAGGGCCAGCCATTTGCCTGCTGAACTTTCTGGAGGTGAACAACAGCGTATTGCCGTCGCTAGAGCGCTCATGAACGAACCTAAAATCCTACTCGCCGATGAACCATCCGGAAATTTAGATTCTGAAAATGCCGCCATTCTTCATGATCTGTTTTTCGATCTGCGCGACAAACTTGGGCTTACAATCATTATCGTCACCCACAACGAAGAACTTGCTTCAAGAGCGGACCGAAGCTTAAGAATGGCAGATGGTGTCATTGTCTGACTGTAATTTAAATCATGATGAATAAAATCAATTCTCTTAAGGAATACAAAGAAGAGTACAAAAAGAGTATAGATCATCCAGAGGTTTTTTGGTCAAAAAAGGCTGATACCTTCACATGGAAAAAGAAGTGGGATAAGGTACTGAAATGGGAATTTGACACGCCTCAAGTTGAATGGTTTATCGGAGGACAACTCAACATTACAGAAAATTGCTTGGACAGACATTTGGAGACGAAAGGGGATCACATTGCACTTTTATGGGAACCAAACGATCCAAGTGAAGAGACCGTTCGGATCACATATAAAGAACTTCACAAACGCGTATGTTCATTCGCCAACGTTTTAAAACGCAACGGAGGAAAGAAGGGTGATCGAATATGTCTATACATGCCCATGACACCTGAGCTTGCAATCGCTACGTTAGCATGCGCAAGAATTGGGGCGATACACTCCGTGGTTTTTGCAGGTTTCTCCGCAAGATCTTTAGAGGACAGAATTAATGATGCAAACTGCAACATTATTGTCACTGCAGATGGGGGGTACAGAGGCGCAAAAACAATAGAATTAAAAAATATTGTAGATAAAGCACTTGAAACGTGCCCAAGCATTGAAAAGTCGATTGTGCTTAAAAGAACGGGTGAAAAAGTGAACATGAAATCTGGGCGCGATGTCTGGCTTCATGAGGAACTTGACCTTGTAAATGACATTTGTGTCGCTGAAACAATGGAAAGTGAGGATGCGCTATTTGTCCTTTATACTTCAGGCTCTACAGGCAAACCGAAAGGGGTTGTTCATACGTGTGGAGGCTACATGGTGTATGCCGAATACAGCTTTCGAAATGTCTTTCAATACAAGGATGGTGATGTTTATTGGTGTACAGCAGATATCGGCTGGATTACCGGACATACATACATCGTCTACGGCCCACTATTATCGGGGGCTACAACAGTAATGTTTGAAGGGGTGCCGACATATCCTGACTCAGGAAGGTTTTGGGAGATTTGTGACAAACATCAGGTCAACCTATTCTATACTGCGCCAACAGCAATTCGTGCGCTCCAAGCGCGTGGGAAGGAATTTGTGAACCCTTATAAACTCAGTTCACTTCGGGTTTTAGGATCTGTGGGAGAGCCCATCAATGAAGAGGCTTGGCATTGGTATAACGACGTTATCGGAAAAGGCAGATGCCCCATTGTCGATACATGGTGGCAAACAGAAACGGGGGGAATCATGATTTCTCCATTGGCGGGAATTACAAAATTAAAACCCAGTTATGCGACGCTTCCCCTGCCAGGAATTCAACCTTGCTTGGTCGATTCTGAAGGAAACGAAATTGAAGGCAACGATGTGCAGGGGAACCTATGTGTCAAATTCCCATGGCCCAGCATGATTCGAACAACATATGGAGATCATGAAAGATGTCAGAACGTTTATTTCTCAACCTATCCAGGGAAATATTTTACGGGAGATGGATGCAGACGAGATGAGGATGGATACTACCGAATTACAGGACGGGTGGATGATGTTATCAATGTGAGTGGTCATCGGTTCGGCACAGCCGAAATAGAAGCAGCAATAGATGAGCATGAAAATGTCGTGGAAACGGCTGTTGTAGGATATCCGCATGACATCAAAGGTCAGGGGATCTATGCATATGCAATCTGCCACAAATACCCAACTGACATGGAAGCCTTTGTTGTGGAAGTCAACAAAACGGTCGTGGACATTATCGGCCCTATTGCAAAACCTGATAAGATTCAAATAGTGATGGGTCTTCCAAAGACGCGATCTGGAAAGATCATGAGGCGAATTTTAAGAAAAGTAGCCGAGGGTGATGTGACAAACCTAGGGGATACATCTACACTCCTTGATCCAAGTGTTGTTGCGGATATTATAAAAGGTGCAGGACTGTAAGAGTGGAGACTCAGATCAAATCTTTTTTGTGATAAATCGCGGTTTTCGCAATCTTATCGTGCAATGCTTGACGTTCATCCGAAAGCGCTAAAAAGCAACCAAAAAACATCACAATTCCAATTAACGTTCCAATGGGCTCAAGAAACACGAGACCAGTGAATAGTGCGACCATGGAAAAAACACTTGATGCATTTTTAATTGCCCAACGCTTTAAATAAAGACCCGTATCTCCAGCACGACCGTCTTCATTTCCCACTTTAAATCCAAGCACCATTTTTCCTGGACTTGCTCCTGCGAATGCTTCGATCAGAGAATACAAAAAATAACCGATCACGATGCCGCTGATCAACCCCAGAAGCGCACCAAGTCCTGCACCAAGTCCCGCGGCCTCTAATGCACTTTCCATTTGAGCTTGCTCATCAACGGCCAAACCCAATGCGCCTCCAGCCCCCAAGCCTAACATTCCAAAGATGGCAGCAAAAACGCCAGCAAAAACGCCAGCAAAAACCCAATCCAATGCTACTGCACCAAGTCTTGAAGAAAATCCGATACGGTCCATGTTAATTGACAATTAAAGAGGTAGAATAAAGCAGTGAATCGGCATAAATAGATAAGATATATAGTCCGGAAATCAAATCCCCATCAAGTATGACCCTCTGAGCGTTGGGCATCAACTTTTGTGAACGGATTTCCCTTCCTGAAGTATCGGTAATCACAATGAATTTTGCACGCGATGACAAAGCATTGAGATCAATCATAAACTGATCATGAGACGGGTTTGGGAAAACGTTTGGGGAACCTTGAATCGCTGTTTCAGAAACTGAAACGACAGGACAGTAAACACCATCTGGGGCTTGCTGTGGTAATTTATTCAAGGGGTTTGTGATGATCGAATAAATCATGAGGTCAGTAGAAGCGAGAAGTTCTGGAGAGCACAACTCCCATTCTTCAGCAATCGCCTCACAAATTTCAGGGGTATTTAATACGCCCATATTTGAAGCCAAAGCCCAATACAAGTATTCAATGGCCATACACTCGTAATCACATGTTACATCTGAGTAATGAAACCAAGCTTCATCTGGGTAAGAACCTGGGATTCCAAGAAATTGACCTCCGCGGGCCAAATCCATGGCTTGAGCCAATTGAGATGCACCTGCTGGCCAAAGAGCGAACATGGATGGGTACAATTCAGTGTGGCCGCACCCATTAATGGTATGCAAAATTTCTTCCAGACAGGCCTCAGAAAACCAATCCAAAGGTGAATCCGGAGCGATTTCGTCAGAATACAATACTGCGTGAACACAAAATGTGTCGTCAAAATTATCCATCATCGCCTCCTCTGCAGGTGAACCCTCTGCCAGAAAAAGTGGCATTGTGGCATTTACATTCGACAATTGTTCACCAAGCGCGTCATCATCAATGAGTCCATCTTCATTGTTATCTAAAAGTTCAGCACCTACAGAAGCCGCATGAAGCAGCTGAGCATCACTCACCCCAGGCTCTGCATAGAATTGAAGGACACCAAGCACCTCGACAAATCGATCAAACTCTTGGAATGCTGGAGATGACGGGTTGGGATTTGGGAGAATTTCAAGACACGATGTTGACTGGGAAGAACTGGTCTTTACCATCATTAGGACGAAAGAAATCGCCAACAAATATCGCATCGGGACATGAATGATTTGAAACATTTATCTAATGTACGTTAACAAATCTAAAAGTGAACAAGTACGTAACATAATCAAGGAGTAGCGCGGATAAAACAAAGCAATATATCTGTTGAAGGATCACAATATTTTCTCAAAACATTCTATTTAGAGACATGCCTCTGGAGACCTAAAAAGAACGTTTATACGTCACTGTTTAAATTTATGATAAATTTATTATGCGTGCATAGTATTTTATCGTACTTTTATCTTTCAATTGAAACGACAAGAAACAATAGACTTCAACTTGAGGTGGGGATGGGCCAAACTTGCACGCCTTTATTCTTCGGAAGCTGAAAGACGGGGCATCACCTTATCAGTGGGATATGCACTGTTAAGTATCGAGAGAGATGGAACGCCCAGCACAAAGCTTGGACCGAGAATGGGTATGGAGCCCACTTCATTATCTAGGACTTTAAAAGGCATGGAAGAAAAAGGTCTCATAGAACGTCGTCCTGACAAGGTCGATGGAAGATCTGTAAGGGTCTTCCTAACGCCAGTAGGTCTTGACTCAAGACGCCAAGCCAGGGATTTGGTCGTCGGAATCAATGAAAGGTTATCTACAATGTTAGGTCGCGAAACAATACAACAATTAAATGATGGTCTTCAAAAACTCAATACAATTCTTGAAGATCCTGAACATCTTATACCACTTCAATTAAAATGAATACACCTATTAAAACGCACGAGATTCGCAAAGTAGCGGTTTTGGGGTCTGGAGTTATGGGATCTGCCATAGCTTGCCATCTGGCCCAAACAGGGTCTGAGGTATTGCTTCTCGACCTTCCATCAAAAGAGGGGCCAAGAAACGCTCCTGCAGAAGGCGCATTAAAAGCATCTCTGAAATCAAAGCCTGCCCCACTCTACTCAAAGCGATTTGCGAATCGCATCGAATGTGGAAATTTTGACGATGATTTAGAAAAAATTTCTAGTTGCGACTGGATTATTGAGGTCATCGTAGAAAGGTTGGATATCAAACAACAACTGTTTGAACGGGTAGAAGCGTTTCGCAAGCCTGGAACACTGATTTCATCGAACACCAGTGGAATCCCTATTTCTCAATTAAGTGAAGGACGCTCCGAAGATTTTCAAAAGCATTTCTGTGGCACACACTTTTTCAACCCCCCGAGATATCTTCAACTCCTTGAAATTATCCCTGGACCTAAAACTGAGCAGAGGGTCATTGACTTTTTCATGGGATATGGTGAAAGCATCCTCGGAAAGCAGTCAGTACTTTGCAAAGACACGCCTGCATTTATTGCAAACAGAGTTGGCGTTTTTGCAATTCAAGCACTCTTTCATACTGTAGAAGACATGGGGCTTTCTGTTGACAAAGTTGACAAACTTACAGGGCCAGCGATGGGAAGGCCTAAGAGTGCGACATTTCGAACATGTGATGTTGTAGGTCTTGACACGCTTGTGCATGTTGCAAATGGAGTCGCTACAAATTGTCCAAATGACGAACGGTCTGAATCCTTTGCGATCCCAAAATATGTTCAGCATTTGGTGGACAACAATTGGCTTGGAAGTAAATCTGGACAAGGATTTTATAAAAAATCTAAAGACGACAAAGGCAAACGCAAAATACTGGTCCTTGACCTTAAGACTTTAGAATATAGAGAAAAGGAAAAAGTAAAATATGCCACACTGGAAGCGGCAAAACAAGTGGACGATTTAAAGGATCGCACAAAGTTGCTTTTTAACGGAACAGACGAAGCGGGAGATTTCTATCGAAGAATATTCACCGATGTATTCTCATATGTGAGTTACAGGATTCCTGAGATAAGTGATGAAATTTACCGAATTGATGATGCCCTAAGAGCCGGATTTGCATGGGAATTAGGCGCTTTCGAAAGTTGGGATGCAATTGGCATTCAAGCGGCTTCAGAAATTGCGAAAGAACGTGGTCATCACGTTGCGGGTTGGGTGAATGACATGCTTGAAGCAGGTCATGATACTTTTTATAGAGTGACAGGTGGTGTGAGAGAATGTTACGACCCGACAAGTAAGACGTATAAAGTCATTCCTGGTCAAGAAGGGAGAATCAACCTTGAGTATGTTGACAATGTGGTTTGGTCCAACAGTGGGACAACCATTAAGGACATCGGCGATGGGATCCTCAATATTGAATTCCATACAAAGATGAATTCCATAGGCGCGGAAGTCCTACAGGGTTTAAACAAAGCCATCGATCTGGCTGAAGAAGGATACCGTGGATTGGTCGTGAGTAACAACGGTGCAAATTTCAGTGCAGGAGCGAATGTGGGGATGATTTTCATGCTTGCAGTTGAACAGGAATGGGAGGAACTTGATGCCGCTGTTAAATACTTCCAGGACACAATGATGAGAATGCGTTACTCGGGGGTCCCCGTTATTGCGGCACCTCACAACATGGCTTTGGGTGGCGGATGTGAACTTTGTCTTCATGCAGATAAAGTCATCGCACACGCTGAAACATATATGGGCCTTGTCGAGTTTGGTATAGGCGTCATCCCTGCAGGTGGAGGCACAAAAGAATTTGTATTGCGATTGTCAGATTCCTTAAAGGAAGGAGATATACGTATTAATGCAATGAGAGAAAGTTTTCTGACGATAGGACAAGCAAAAGTGGCAACATCAGCATACGAGGCATTTGAACTTGGTTACCTGGTTGAAGGTGTGGACGAGGTTTGTGTCAATCGCAGAGACCTTGTTTCTAGGTCAAAGGCTGCGGCTATTCAAATGGCTGATTCTGGCTACACAAGACCCATCGAACGCAAAGACATTACAGTTTTAGGTGCGGAAGGCATGGGAATCGTGTATGCAGGAGCAAATGCAATGGCAGTGGGAAAGTACATCTCTGAACACGACAAACTGATCAGTGAAAAACTGGGAAGGGTGATGTGTGGAGGCGATTTGACGGCAAAGCAAGAAGTCAGCGAGCAATACCTATTGGGTCTTGAGCGCAGGGCATTTGTAGAGCTATGTACTGAACGCAAAACGCTAGAACGAATGCAGTCGCTTATTCAAAAAGGTAAAATACTACGTAACTAAAATATCATGGACGCATATATAATTGGAGGGTATCGATCTCCTGTAGGAAGATCAGGCAGAGGCGTGTTTCGTTTTATGAGACCAGACGATCTCGGAGAACAAGTGATTCGTAAACTCATGTCAGATTTCCCTCAACTTGACAAGGAGAGAATAGATGATGTTATTGTTGGAAATGCAACGCCAGAAGCTGAGCAAGGACTGAATATCGGTCGGATGGTGTCACTTATGGGACTGGATACCGAGAAAGTTCCTGGAATGACTGTGAACAGATACTGCGCTTCTGGATTAGAATCGATCGCAATCGCTTCTGCAAAAATTCATGCGGGGATGTCAGACTGCATTATTGCAGGTGGAATTGAGACAATGTCCCCGATTCCATTTGGAGGATGGAGATTGGTGCCAAATGCAAAAGTGGCCAAGAACAACCCAGAATGGTATTGGGGTATGGGGCTCACTGCAGAAGCTGTGGCGAATGATTACAACATCAGTCGAGAAGACCAAGACGCTTTTGCTATGGAAAGCCACATGCGGGCAGCAGCAGCGATTGACGCAGGTCGATTTGCAACTGGCATTGCTCCGATCACAGTAGACGAAACATATTTAGACACGAACGAAAGACCCGCTACCAGAAGTACAATCATAGATACGGACGAAGGCGTTCGCAGAGGGACTACACCCGAAGCGCTCGCAAAACTTAGAGCTGTATTTACTCAGGGAGGATCAGTCACAGCAGGAAACAGTTCTCAAACGTCTGACGGTGCCGCATTCGTTCTCGTCGTGAGTGAGCGCATGCTTAAAGAGTTAGATGTAGAACCTATCGCAAGACTGAAGGCATACCATGTGAGCGGACTTGAACCTCGGGTGATGGGCATGGGTCCCATTCATGCTGTACCCAAAGCACTGGAGAGAGCAGGATTAAAGTCTGGAGATATTGATTTGTATGAATTAAATGAAGCTTTTGCTTCTCAAAGTGTTGCTGTATCTCGTGAATTGGGACTTGATCCAGCTCAGGTAAATGTCAATGGAGGAGCGATTGCATTGGGGCATCCTCTCGGTTGCACCGGTTCTAAACTCACCGTTCAACTGTTAGATGAATTAAAGCTTAGAGAGGGTAAACACGGAATTGTAACGATGTGTGTCGGAACCGGTCAGGGAGCCGCTGGCGTATTTGAACTTCTTAAATAAATTATCATGAGTGACTTAAAAGAAAACAAAGCTATAACTGGAGGAGAATTTATCATTCGCGACGTGAGTTGCGATGAAATCTTTACACCCGAAGATTGGACCGAGGAGCATCTAATGATGAAACAGACGGCAATAGATTTTATTAATTCCAGAGTTGTGCCCAATCTTGACCCGATTGACAATCAAGAAGAAGGTCTTATGCCTAAGCTTCTTGAGGAATCTGGGGAATTGGGACTACTGAGTAGCTCAATACCTGAATCGTTGGGTGGTTTGGGCATGGATTTTAAGAGCACAATGGTGATTACGGAAGGCGTTGGTGGAGGCCATTCATTTGCCGTAAGTTTCAGTGCACATACTGGAATTGCTACACTTCCGATTCTTTATTATGGGAATGAAGCCCAAAAACAGAAATATATCCCAGGGCTTGCGAGTGGGAAATTGAAAGGGTGTTATTGCCTCACTGAGCCCAGTTCTGGTTCAGATGCAAATAGTGCCAAATCAAAAGCGACATTGAGTGAAGACGGTGCACATTATATCCTTAACGGTCAAAAAATGTGGATTACGAACGCTGGGTTCGCTGATATTTTTATTGTATTCGCAAAGATTGACGATGATGAAAATCTGACGGCGTTTATTATAGAAAAAGAATACGAAGGCATCACGATGAATCCCGAAGAAAAGAAGATGGGAATCAAGGGGTCGAGTACAAGACAAGTGTTTTTCAATGACGTGAAGGTGCCCGTAGATAACTTGCTTTACGAGAGAGGTAAGGGCTTTAAAATTGCAGTTAACATCTTAAACATTGGGCGAATAAAGCTCGGTGGGGTTGTGATTGGCGCGTGTAAAGAAGGGATCGATTATTCCATACGGTATGCAAACGAAAGAGAGCAATTCGGGAGATCCATTGCAAAATATGGTGCAATTCGCCATAAAATTGGAGAGATGACGATTCAAACATTCGCCGCAGAGACAGCCGTATATCGTGCAACACAAAACATCGATGACGCTATTCAAGCTTTGGAGGCAAGTGGTGTTGAGCACGGACAAGCTACACTGAAAGGCATCGCCTCATTCGCTCCTGAATGTGCCATGATGAAGGTTGTCTGCTCAGAAGTTGCTGACTACGTTGTAGATGAAGCTGTTCAGATTTTTGGTGGGATGGGGTACAGTGCAGAAACGCAAGTTGAAAGAGCGTATCGAGATGCGAGAATAAATAGAATTTTTGAGGGGACAAATGAAATTAACAGGATGCTGACTGTTGACATGATTTTGAAAAAAGCGATGAAAGGTGAGATGGATTTAATGGGGCCAGCGATGGAAGTGGCGAATGAATTGACCGGGATTCCAGAATTTGGACCTCCACCCACTGACATCTTCGACCGTCATCATCTCTATATCAAGAATTTTAAGAAATCAATTTTAATGGTCGCAGGATCAGCTGCTCAGAAATTGATGATGACGCTTGCAAAAGAGCAAGAAATCCTCATGAATATTGCAGACATGATGAATTGGGCATACACTGCTGAGTCATTGGTGCTGAGAGTTCAGAAACTTCATCAAGCCAAAGGAGACGATGCGGCAGCTGTACAACTTGATATGATGCAAACATATGTTTACGGTGTCGCAGATAAGATTAATATCGCAGGCAAGGAAGCACTGAACGGTTTTGCAGAAGGAGACGAACTTAAAATGATGATGCTTGGCATGAAGCGCTTTACGAAAGTGGACCCATTCAATTGTAAAGAGGCGAGACGTCGCGTTGCAGATGCTTGTATCGCAAAAAATGAGTACTGCTTTTAAGGTTTAAACCATCTTATTTCATCGGACTGGAAGATTTAACGATTTTGCAGTCCGATTTTTTTTGTCTAAATAGGAACAAAAGACGTTGCATAAGGTTTCAAAAAAAAGTCACCAAAGGAGGAAATCCATGATAATTTTACCACATGGCAAAAAATAAAATCATCACTAAGAAGTCTGAGGCATTTCTGGAGTCTTATTTGAATAACCCTTCACCGACAGGATTTGAAGCTGAAGGTCAAAAAATGTGGCTTAATTATTTAAAACCGTATATCGACGAACATTTTGTTGATACGTATGGCACCGCTGTAGGGGTCATTAATCCAAAGGCAAAATACAAAGTGGTGATAGAAGCGCATGCTGATGAAATCAGTTGGTTTGTTCACTACATTACACCTAAGGGCTTCATTTATTTGCGAAGAAACGGAGGAAGTGACCATCAAATCGCTCCATCAAAGCGCGTCATCATCCATACAGACAAAGGTCCTGTCACAGGATTGTTTGGTTGGCCAGCAATACACACAAGAACCGCTGCAAAAGAAGAATCGCCAAAAGTGAAAAACATCTTTTTAGATGTGGGCGCAAAAGACGCAAAAGAGGTTGAGAAGATGGGGATTCATGTGGGATGTGTGGTGACCTATCCCGACAAGTTTATGGTTTTGAATAAGAATTGGTATGTAGGCCGAGCGTTAGATAACAGAGCGGGTGGCTTCATGATTGCAGAGGTGGCGAGAATGCTGAAAGAGAACAAAGTAACGTTGCCATTTGGTTTATATATCACCAATTCAGTTCAAGAAGAGATCGGGTTACGGGGCGCACAAATGATCGCTGAACGCATCAAACCCGATGTCGCTATTGTTACAGATGTGTGCCATTGTACCCAAACGCCCATGGTCAACAAGATTGAGCAAGGAGACATTACAGCAGGTAAAGGACCCGCTGTTACCTACGGGCCCGCAGTTCAAAACAATCTATTGAAACGCATTATTGACACAGCAAAAGACAACAAGATTGACTTCCAAAGAATGGCGGCCTCAAGGTCTACTGGAACAGACACGGATGCATTTGCATATTCGAATTGTGGTGTACCAAGTGCACTGATATCCCTGCCTCTGAGATATATGCATACAACAGTAGAGATGGTTCACAAAGATGACATTGAAGGGTGTATCAAACTTATTTATGAAACCCTACTGAAAATAAAAACTGGGGAAGATTTTAAATACCTCTAAATCGTATTTATAATTGCTAAGCTTCTTGTTTGATGAGTTGCTGGAGTAGATATACATCCAGTGGCTTTTCAAGCAATGCGATCACAGAAGGGTCAGCATCTACGAGAGCAAGTTGTTGGCGATCAATGGATGCGCTGAGGACATAAATTAAACATTTATTTTGAACTTGATCGGGGAGCGCTCTGAATATTTTAAGCCATTCCATCCCATCAATATCTGGCATAGATAAATCAAGTAAAATGAGTCTCGGAGATGTCCAAGTAATCCCCAACTCTTTAATGTGTTGGAGAGATGCACGGGGCGAAGTAAAGACCTCAATATCGTCGGATATCCGAGCTAATTTGAGCAATTTCTTATTGACTGCATTGTCAATTTCACTGTCATCGATTAGAATTACATGCATGGGATATGAAATCTTGCGCACAAGATACAACGCTTAAAGACAATTGAACTCGATTGAGCATAAAAACGATTTATGTGGGCACCTGGAGAAGCGAGATTGCGCCGTTGATCGTTTCGATATAGCTTGCCTTACTCTCTTCGGTTAAATCGCTAGAGGATTTAATTTCTGAAATCAAGGACTCAAGTTTATCTTGAGCAGAATACAATCTCTTACTATAATCTGAAGCCTGCATATCTTGGGCAGTTCTGAATTGGTACAATTCACTCGCTTCTTCGACAAGACGTTTTAACTCAGCTTCATTCCATGGCTTGCTGATATACTTGTATATCTGGCCTTTGTTAATCGCATCTATAACAGCATCTATGTCCGCATGTCCCGTCAATAGCATACGCACCGGATTGGGGTGATCTGGCATAATAAGTTCAAAAAACTCTACGCCACTGAGCGTGGGCATTTTTTGGTCTGATATCACAACTTCAATGGGATTTTCTACCAATATCCTTACAGCCTCAGAAGGTTCAGTTGTTACAAAAACTTGAAAATCCCTGCGAAAGGCAGCTCTGAATGAAGTTAGATTATGCTCCTCATCATCGATATATAAAACATTTATCATAGTGGGAAGCTAAGAAGAAAGGTCGTGCCTTTATCTATTTCAGATGTAATTTCTATTGTAGCATCGTGATCGTCAAGAATCCCCTTAACAATACTAAGCCCAAGTCCAGTTCCTTGCCCCACTCCTTTCGTTGTGAAGAAGGGATTAAATATTTGTGATATTTTTTGTTCTGACATCCCCACACCATTGTCGGTTATGTCAACTTGAATAAACTGTTTGCCCGAATCATTTACCAATCGTGTTCGCACTCTAACTTCTCGTTCAGAACGAATAAGCTGCGTTTCCATAGTCGCTTGAGCCGCATTCGTAATAATATTCATGAAAACCTGATTTAATTTTCCAGGCTGACAGTTGATATTGGGAAGGTTTTCGGAGAACTCTGTTAAGACATCTGCCTCGTCCTTCAGGTTACTCCTCAAAATGATCAGCGTAGAGGTTAACAATTCATTGATGTTTGCCTCAGATGATTGATTTCCATCCATTCTGGAAAAGATTCTTAAACCGCTTACAATTTCAGCAGTTCTTTCTGCACCATCTACTACCCCAGCCAAAAGCTCATCAATTTCCTTGAGTGTGAATGCAATATCTAAATCCTTCATTCTTTGAATTACAACCTTCAGCTCATCAGACAGTTTGTCACTCATGGGTTGAAGAACCGATACCGTTTCGATGACTTCTTTTAGATCAGCGAAATCTCTTTTAAGAGATTGTGCACTTGAGGTCACAAAATTGATCGGGTTATTTAATTCATGTGCTATACCTGCCGTTAACTGTCCTAATGAAGCCAATTTCTCAGATTGAATTAACTGCTGTTGGGCAGATTTAAGATCCTCCAGTGTTTCTGCCAATGAATCGTTCATTTCAGTAAGCTCAGAGGTTCTCTCAGTCACACTCCTTTCCAGTTCGATATTTTGTTCTCTCTGGATCTTTTCATTCAATAGAGATGTATTTAGCTCCTTTTCTTTTGCCTTTTGCCTGTCCTTCTTAAGTTGATTAATCCGAGAGCCTAGGGCCAAGGATAGGACCACCAATTCTATGGCACTTCCTATGGGAAGCGCATAAAGCGTGGCTTCATTGTAGGGGATTAATCCGAAATCTTTCAATACAAATACAGTAACAGCTGTAATAAAAACCAACCAACCCACTAAAAAATATGCTGCCGACTCATCCCCACTCCTCCAGACTTTAATTGAGACGGGGACAAGCAAAACAATCGACAAAGCTGATACATTAATCATATCATATGATGCATTAAAATAGCCTGAAACTAAAAGCAATAAAGCAAAAACATAAGGGATATATAACCAGCCAAAAATTTTATAATAGAGGGGTGCTTTGGTCTTTAAGTGTAAAAAATTCCTCACAAAAAGGATAGAAAACACACCACTTAAAATTCCGAAAATATGCGTGATTCTAAGCGCTAACCAAGGAGAGGTAATCAGTTCAAAAACCCGATCATATCCATTGAGCACAAGTTGTGTTCCCCCTACAGCAATAATAAATAAAACATACTGTAAATAATTGTTGTCCTTTACACTGAAGTAAAGAAATAGATTATAAATAAGCAGGGAAATTACGACGCCGAAATAGATTGCAAAAAACACATCCCGATAATGACCATCGGTCAAAAGTTTACGCGTACCCTCTACACGTACAGGCAATAAAATCTGCTTTCCACTCCAAGCACGTATATAGCAGGTGAGTTTCTCACAGTCCTCAACAGGGATAGGAAAGGATGGGTAATTCCCCAATTGTTGTTCTCGAAAAGATCTGGGAACAGTCGCGCCTGCAGAACGCTTCGATTTCACAACACCATCACATACCATAAAGACTTGAAGTGAATCAATCGTTGCGTAAGCAATTTCAACACTAAGCCCAGCATCTATGACAGGATCCAAATCCAACCGTGCCCACACCCAATTGCTTGAATTCCCCAAGTTTGGGACATCCAAATCCGACCTCACCCAGGTCTCATGAAGCAAATCAACAGGAGATTGTACATCTACATTATGCGAAGTAGTAGATAAAATCTCGAGTCGAGAACCGAGATATTTCTGAGCAAAAGAAGAAGGCTGAAAAGAAAAACACGACACAACAAATAATAAAAACGAAAGCCTAAAAATGGCTTTACAATTGATCATATCGAAAAGTTAAAAATGACCTTCAGTTTTCCTTTGGGACCTTCAAAATGCATCACGTGTCCGATAGGAGCTTCCCAAATGCCTTCCATAAATACCTTTACCTCTGGGACAGATTTGGGGATATCGTCAGGGAAAATAAAATGCTCAATGCTTGCTCTCAATTTTTCAGTAGGATATTTAAAATATCCGTCATCGCCAAACTCATCATGAATTTGCCAACCCATTCTGTCTCTCATTTTCCTTGTTACAGGTGATGTTAGCGCAAGAAGATTTCTTAAATCCAACATCGACATAGAGGCCATCGCAGACTGAACCATCCACTCAACACCCAATCCCATCCCAGCCAATTCAATTGAATTCCACATGCCATTTAGTTCAATGGTTCCTTCTGGAATAATTGACTTTAACCAAGGCGAAATGTTTTCATCCATCTCTCCTACTGCTTTATAGAGCGGGAAACCTTCAGGTTCAGGGCCAGACTGCAATCTCGTACCTGCAAGCACACGCTCGCCATCCGCAGACATTGCAGCGATGAGAATGACATCTTCTCTACCAATCCAATCAGAATTAAATGACGATATTTTATTGATGCCGTAGGCTTTTAAAACACGCTTATGACCTTCCACCATCTTGTGTGAAAGGGCAAGGTCTTCAGAAGACCTTAGCACCCGTAAGTGTACTTCACTCACACTTTTTGCGAGCTTTAGCTTTTCCGCGCTAGTTCTTGACAGAGAGCTGCTCATCTATTTCAAGGTATAATCGTGAATCAGGTATATCTTCTCCAAGCAGCAGTCTGCGCGCAGCCTCAGCTGCAAAAGCACTACCTGAAGCGACATCAGAATATAATTGGGGCCAACCGACAAGTTCAGTTCCCATCTTAGCCAAACTCATTTGGCCGCGTTCAGAAGCGGTTGAGAAGTCAATAAATAAATTTAATGTTTCTGTATCCCAGTGAGATCTTTTTCTAAGTGAAGTCATCATTTCTGAATCAATGCGACCATGAAGAAAACCATCTGTAAACTCAAGAATGTCATATCTCTCTATATCAAGCATCCCTCTGTCGCTTGTATCCATGATGACAGGTATCTTCCTTTTTAATGCTTCAATTCGAATCATCGCCTTTGCAGCAAGTCCATCACAGGCATCAATGACAACGTCGCATTGATTCATAAAACTGTCAATGTTGTCCTCTTGAACGCCATCTGGAAAAACCTCCACATTTACATATGGATCAGTTTCTGAAATTGTACGCGCCGCAATAAGCCATTTGGGAAGACCCAATTCAAAAACACCTGCTCTAATCCGATTTAAATTTGAAAGTTCTAGATCATCAAAGTCGGCAATTCTAATTGTCCCTGCTGATCTTTCCATTGCAATCGTTACCGCAGCAGAATGACCTACAGAAAGTCCAACTATTCCTACTGTTTTATGACTCAGAATCTCCTGTTCTTGCTTTGTAATTCTATCTCGGTTGCGATTTGTTCTTACTTCGATAAACGACGAAGGTGGAAGCAACCTTACAGCACAACCGTTCCATGGGTACACAACCCATCGGCCATATGTGTCCCAGTTCTTATTGCCAATGATTGCGCTTATAGCATTTGTAAGACCTAAGGGGTTGTCTTTAAGAGATGGATTTCGAATGATGGCCAATTCTACCACCTGACTTTCTAAAGTGTCGATCTCTGAATGAATAAGTCCTTTCGATTTTAATGTTGCAAAACGTATCAACCCTTCTTCAGATGAGGGGTCAATCACCTCAGCTTTCCATAACTGAATATTGTGAAGAGGAGAGGTAGGTAGCATACTGCAAAATCGCCATACGAAGGCCTATTAACACATAGACTCCCTTGAGTTTTTAACAACAAAACAAGGATAGTATCGTGATTTATGCGTCGTAATAAACTTTAATATGCCCCCTTGCAAGCGCATTTGCCCAGTTTCTAAAAGCGACAAATCCTGCTTCAGATTCAGGAGAAATGACTTGTTTTTTCATCCTTAATATCAACCAACCATACAAGCCTATCAGCAACTGTTCAACAGGATGAACCGCTTCATCATTTTGCTTGACACTTAATTCTTTGAGGAAAGGCTTGGCTGTCTCAAATGCTTCTTTATATCTTAAATCTTCAACCGTTCCGAGAAGCATTTCATGAAGGTGCGCCAATTCCACCAATGGCTCACTCACCTTGGTGATGTGACCCGACGTCTCCTTGCCTTCTAGACGCATAGACTGAGCCAATCCGACGATCCATTCTTTTTCTTTGTCAGGATCTGTATCCTCCCGCATTGATGTTTCCTCAGCCCATCCCTCAAGAATGTCCGGATTGAATTTAGCGGCACGAATCAGGTCTTCAATTTGCCATAAAAACAAAATATACTCAACAATATGCTCCTTCTTTTTTGTGTCAGAGAGAATCATCATATTTATTTAGGGTCGTTTAAAGCTTCCAAAACCTCAATGGTGATATCACGCGAATCTGTCCCGTAAAGAACACCTTCACCACTGAGACCCCAATTTAAAACCAAATCAATCCCTTGATCTTCAGAAAATGTCTTGAGTGTTGCAGTAAGATGTTCGGCAATGGTGTCCTGCATCGCTTTCTCACGAAGTGCAAAACTTTGTTCCGCGTCGTATTGCATCCTTTCCAATAGGCTTTCAATTTCGCCTACCCTACGACTCGCAATATCAATCTCATCAGCAGATGCCTGTCCTGAATTTGCATAGTTAATCAGTTCTTGGGCCTCTTCTTGAAGTGGGAGCGCTTGTGCTTTCAAAACGGACTCAGCTTCTGTCATTTTTTCTCTGAGGGTTGCCTCCAAGCTTTGAATCAACAACATGCCTTGCTGAATGGTGTCACCATGAACATAAGCAATCACAGCAGACTCTTTGTCTGACATCACAACAGGCTCTGGTGAAAGTTGTACATATGTAAGTACCGAAAGCCAAACACCAATCAATACCAATGCTCCTTTATTGTTCATTTAAATTCTGTATAAAATGCGAATATAATATCGCTTAGGTTTGAATAACATCATCCTTCCACGCTCTTTTAAGTTGTGGAATTTTCGGAGAGGAAGCGCCCGCTATAACACTTAATAAAAAATGAATCGCGGGCCTGTTGACCCTCATGTGACAGGACAATCTTCTGGGACAGGCTCCCAATGAAGATTTAATATCCAAAGCCGTTCTGCCAAGTGAAATTTTATTAGCGCCCCGCTCAATTCCTTGATTTACAAACTCAAGCAACATTCTTTGATAAATAGAATGAACTCTGTTTTCATCTTCATTAAAACCAACAAAAAAGGCTTCAACAGTATAATTGGTCACGATACCGCACTGAAATCCGACAAGGGTTCCTTCAAAATAATAACCGATGACAGGAAAGTCATCTCCCCAATGTTCTTTCAGGGAAATGATATCCTCTTTGTGCAGCTTCCCGAGTTGAAAACCTGCCCTTCCATATACTTTTGAATATAAACCGTACAATTCATCAGAAAGTGAAATCACCTCCTTCAGAGATAAATCCCTTTGAACCAACTCTTCTGAACTTTTAAAAATCCGTCTTATTTTCGTCCTGGATTTTTTTCGTAAAGCATTGCTATAATCGTCAAAACACTTCCATTCAGACTTCAAATCAATCTCCATCACAGGGTCAAATTCAAGATCCACCCATTTGGGATGCCAACTTGATTTTCCAGCAAACCGATCTCCCCAAGGAAGCTCACTGTAGTGATCCTTAATAAGGATTGACCGTGGAACGGTTGAATTGGGCAATGGACAAAGATATACCGCCTCGTCAATGGCATTGTGTATTTCCTCTTTTGACAAATGATCCGAGAATCTAAATGCATGATCTCCACTGGAAAGCACCATTCCTAAAACCCTTATATTTAGTTTAAACTTACCATCTCCACGATATAAATATCTCTGCGCAAGCTTGAAAACAGGTTTATCTGCTTTCAGAAACTGACCTTTTGATTGACTGACAGCTGAAGTATCTTCTGTGGTAGCAATACCTAAAATATGATGAGCGTGATCCACCCAACAAAGTGCTCTTAATTGTCGTTGCGGGACATCTAAGGCTGCTTTTACTGACCTAGAGTCAAGGTATGCGCTTGGGTTTTCTGCCTGAAAGCTGTCCCATTTACCCCAAAAGTCATCGTCCCAACCCTTCGACAAACTTGTGTGAATTAGCTTCATTACCCTAAACTTTTACGGCTTGCCATATAAGTCATGGAGAAAAGAAATATCAATAAAACAAAAGACCCAAACCCACTCGCTAATCCTGCCAATTTTCTGTCTGAAGGTTCAAAACGAAGTTCAACTGTATGACGCCCAGCCGATATTGGAAGTGCACGAAGTATATAATTTGCCCTCACAAGAGGAACGTCTATTCCATCGACTGTTGCTTTCCATCCTTCAGGATACCAAACTTCACTTAACACGAACATGCCGTCATGCTCACTATTTACTTCATAAGTAGAGCCATCAGGATGATAATGTATAAGCGAAACATTCGACATGTTATCCAATGAAACATCACTGTCCGGAATCTCAAATGAAGCTGTTTCCGATAAAAAGTCTGTGTGAATGATTGCCGTAGAGGCGAGGTCTACATTTCTTATTTCCGAAATTTCAGTTTCAGCATCATCCACCCACAAAATATTATCTGCAACCCAAGCGGGCCCAAGTGCACCTCCTAAAGGAAGGGGCTGTTCAGCGCCGGGAAAAATCATATACTGGGTGTTAAGCATGGCAAGAGCTTTGAGACGTGTGGTTGCCAATCCAATCCCTGAGGATTCTGCAAATGCCTTGAAGTCTTCTATTTCCGGTCGCAAAACACGGTCAATAAAATCTTGATATCGCTGCAGTTTTGCACCGTGATAACCGCCTACAGATTTGTGGAAATAAGAGGTCCTGGCATCATTAAATGGGTTTTGCCAGTCAAAAACACGGTAATGGCTTAGCGCGTTTAACGCACTAAAAGACGCTGCCAATTCAGCCCTTGAATGTCTGCGCGTCAATTTGTGGCCTAATTTCTCTTCTTCAATTTTAATGTAAGACTTTCTTAGATCTTCATACCCAATTAAATCCGCAGTTTGTGATGACAAGATTGCCATATCTTGAGGTGAGGCTTCAAAGGGGTAATCGGCTTCAAACGCAGGCACCCAATTGACCGAATACCGACTGTTGACTGTGATTATTTCCGCAATCATGATCACTGATAAAATCGCAATCGATGCATGTCGGTTGAGGATGTTTTTGAGTGTTACAATGATCAAACCGACGAACAAAATAAGAAGCCCTATGGTCCTTAGAATGTCATCTCGAAAAATATCAATCCGCAAATCGACCGCGCTTGATTTGCCCAATTGCAAAACAGCTTGATCATTTCTGATGCTCGACGTAAAGTCGAAAAAGACCAAAGGGAGCGCATAAAACAGCGCCAAGACAAACACAATTCCTCCAAACGAATACAGCCAAGGCTTCCAATTCTTGGAATTCGTTTCCTCCCAAATTTCTTTGAGTGCAAGCGTTGCGCCAGTCGCCACTGCAACTTGAACAATGACGAGCATCATCTTCGTATCCCTAAATTTATTAAACAGGGGGAAATGATTGATGAAAAAATCTGACACAAAAGACGTGTCACGCCATGACAAAAGAATGGCCAGAACAGTGACAAAAAGAAGCGGCCACTTAATGCGATCTTTTCCGACGAAAAAGAATGCCAGGCACAGCGCAAATGCGATGGCTCCGAAATAAAAAGCACCGCCACTGTATCTCTGTTCACCCCAGTATAATGGATCAGCACCTCCTTTTATATTGGGCACCATGACAGACATCCACTCTCCTCGGGCCATGCTGTATTCTAAAATATACTGGTCCGAAAGTCCGTCCTCGGCAAGCAATGTATTCGCGGTGTTCGGGTCCGTTAATATTGCCTCTCCACGGGTGGTATGATGTGCGTATTCCTGAGTAAGATATAAGTCTGAAGATTGAGGAAGCGCCGCACAAAATGCACCGATCAAAAGAAACAATGAAGTGATTAGAGCGTATTTGGTTTGGCCTTTTCGCAGGATCGAAATCAACTCATAAATACCTACTGCACCGACAAGAAATATCAGGTAATAAGTCATCTGAAGATGATTTGCATACAGGTGTAGCGCGAGAAACAAAGTGAAAACGGCAACCCCAGCGGCCCTTTTGCCACGAAATGCACAAATAACCCCCCCGAGGACGCCAGGCATCACAGCGATGGCACGAACCTTTGAAGCATGTCCTGCAGCCAAGTAAAGTGTCGTTATCGTAGAGAGCCCAAACGTTGCACCGACAATAAACGCAATCCAAGGAGGTGCTTTAAGACACAACGCCAAAACATACCCTGCGAGCATCGCCATAAACAATGTCATGAGTTCAGGAGACATGAAAAATCTCAAAATGAGCCAAATAACTTTAGGCAATGTTGTAAATCCCAAGCCCGTAATTTGAATGGTAGGCATCCCTGAAAACATGCTGTTTGTCCATGATGGTTTTTCACCCTCAACAGATTCATAGCTTAAGGTCTCATGAGACATGCCTCTAAACTTCTCAATATCTCCCTGTTTCATTCGCTCGCCCTTCATGAAAGCGGGAGAATAAAAAGCCGCTGAAATCAAAAAAAGCAGAACAACAGCAATCGCGTGGGGTACAACTTGATTAAGTACTTTCTTCATGGCTTGTAAGATAGCATCTAGTCCTCTACTTCTTCGAAATCAACATAATCTCCAATCCGGTCATCGTTGTGTTTTTTGCGCTTGGATGTCGCTGTGGGTCCAGAGCCACCTCCTGGTGTATTTACAGCATTTTTTCTTTGACGATTGCCAAAAAGGCGATCGAGCCAACGCCAAACTAACCAAACCAAAACGATATAAAAAATTGAACGGAGCATCAATAAACCAGTTTTACTTGCTCAAATATAGATTACGTTCACTATAAATCTTTCTAAAGAAAGGATCTCTTAAGTCTGATATAAAACGAATGGCTTCTCCTGTAGATTTCATCTCAGGACCGAGTTCCTTATTGACATCGGGAAACTTCTCATAACTAAATACTGGAATCTTGACTGCATATCCATCAAGATGAGGTGCATGAGGCATGTCCTTTAATTTCTTCTCACCCAGCATCACTTTGGTGGCTTGATTTACATAAGGGACACCATATGCTTTAGAGATAAACGGCACTGTCCGAGAAGCACGAGGATTCGCTTCAATAATAAACACCTCGTCGTCCTTGACGGCAAATTGAACATTAATAAGCCCCCTGGTCTCAAGTGCAACAGCGATTCTCTTTGTATAGTCTTCAATCTTCTGAATGACCAAATCACCCAGATTGAAAGGTGGCAATAGAGCATAGCTGTCACCTGAGTGAATTCCAGCTGGCTCAATATGTTGCATAATGCCTATAATGCGAACCTGGTCACCATCACAAATGGCATCAGCTTCACATTCCATAGCTCCCTCTATAAAGTGATCTAGTAGAATCTGATTCTCTGGCATATGTTTCAGAATGTCAATCACATGGCGCTCCAAATCTTCTTCGTTAATCACTATTTTCATTTTCTGACCGCCAAGAACATAGGATGGACGGACAAGCAATGGAAATCCCAATTCTCTGCACAAATCAACTGCTTGATCAGCACTTTCAACAACGCCAAACTTGGGATACGGAATCTCTTGCTTTTTAAGGAGCGAAGAGAAACTGCCTCTATCTTCAGCTAAATCAAGTGCCTTGTAAGAGGTCCCAAGAACAGGAATATTATAGCGATCTAATTTTTCAGCAAGTTTAAGGGCTGTTTGGCCACCAAGTTGAACGATCACACCCACTGGATTCTCGTGCAGAATGATGTCGTAGATGTGTTCCCAAAAAACAGGCTCGAAGTAAAGTTTGTCTGCAGTATCAAAATCGGTAGAAACAGTTTCTGGATTACAGTTGATCATGATTGTTTCATAACCGCATTCTCTGGCCGCTAGAACGCCGTGAACACAACAATAATCAAACTCAATACCTTGTCCGATTCTGTTAGGACCACTCCCTAAAACAACGACTTTTTTCTTGTCCGAAACTACACTTTCGTTCTCGGAACCTTCAAAAGTGGAGTAATAATATGGCGTCTCTGCTGGAAATTCAGCTGCACAAGTATCTACCAATTTATACACTCTGTTTATCCCCTCAACCCTTCTCTTTTCATGAACTTCACTTTCAAGACACGTGAGAAGGTGAGCGATTTGGCGGTCAGCATATCCCTTTCTCTTTGCATCCATTAAGAGTGCACGAGTAATTGTGTCAATTGACTCCTTTTCGATATCCTTCTCAAGCATTAACAAGGCTTCAATTTGCCTTAAGAACCAAGGATCAATTTTAGTGGATTCGTGAATTTTATGAAAAGGAATTCCTAATTTAAACGCGTCATAGATGTGAAATAAGCGGTTCCAACTCGGGTGATGGAGACTGCTCATAATCGTATCTCTGTCTTTTAATTCACGTCCATCCGCACCGAGACCGTTTCTTTTTATTTCTAAAGACTGACATGCTTTTTGAAGCGCCTCTTGGAAGGACCGACCTATGGCCATTACTTCCCCGACGGCCTTCATTTGAAGTCCCAGTTCTTTATTTGTTCCTGGAAATTTATCAAAATTCCAACGTGGTATTTTAACAACAACGTAATCTAACGTCGGCTCAAACATGGCCGAAGTCGATCCAGTGACAGAGTTCTTTAATTCATCTAAGTGATACCCAATCGCAAGCTTAGAGGCAAGTTTTGCAATGGGATATCCAGTGGCTTTAGATGCAAGGGCTGAAGACCTTGAGACACGAGGGTTAATCTCTATTGCAATGATATCCTCATTCTCGTCAGGAGATACTGCAAATTGGACATTACATCCACCAGCAAACTCCCCAATGCTTCGCATCATTTTAATGGCCATATCACGCATGCGTTGATATGTCGAGTCAGATAGCGTCAAAGCTGGAGCCACTGTGATAGAATCACCGGTGTGAATGCCCATCGGGTCCATGTTTTCGATAGAACACACTATGGTAACATTGTCATTAGAATCGCGCAAAAGCTCAAGCTCAAATTCCTTCCACCCCAGCAATGCTTTGTCGATCATCACCTCGTGAATAGGGGAGATATGAAGTCCCGAAGTCAGCTTATCCTCAAACTCTTCTTTTGTGTGAACGACCGCAGCTCCTGCGCCTCCTAACGTAAAACTCGCCCGAATGCATAAAGGGTAACCGAACTTTTGGGCAACTTCTTTT
Source organism: uncultured Flavobacteriales bacterium (assembly GCA_905480095.1). GTDB lineage: Bacteria > Bacteroidota > Bacteroidia > Flavobacteriales_D > Sanyastnellaceae > UBA974. The sequence goes on along the minus strand of CAJQPF010000004.1, from coordinate 27,189 downwards.
CCTTCCAAAAAACTTTTTGCCGTTGATTGAGGTGCCATTGGAATACCAATGCGTTCCATTAACAGTCTGAATTGCTCTCTGTTCTCAGTGATTTCAATCGCAGATATATCAACACCGATAATTTTAACGCCATGCTCTTCCCAAATACCCAGTTCATCACATTGAATCGCAAGATTCAAGGCAGTCTGACCTCCCATAGTCGGAAGAACCGCATCAATATCGTGCAGCTTTAAGATCTCAATGATCGATTCTGGCTCAAGTGGTTTGAGGTAAATGTTATCCGCCATCACCGGGTCAGTCATGATGGTCGCAGGATTAGAATTTATCAGAGTAACTTCGATCCCTTCCTCTCTTATCGAACGGGCTGCTTGAGAGCCACTGTAGTCAAACTCACATGCCTGACCTATAACAATGGGACCACTCCCTATAATTAGTACAGACTTTATACTGGAATCTTTAGGCATTTTTTTTTTATCCGACCATATCATTTGTGATATCGCAGGTTAATAATGACTTAAACAAGGGCAAAGTTACATGAGGAAACAACTATTTAAGTCTGAAAAACACAATGTCTTTTCCACACTTTATTAATGTTTATATCGTAACCCTACTTAGCCCGAACTTAGCAGAATGAATAATGGGGAATATGTGGAGTGGGAACACCATGGTTGGCAGTTCGGTGCATGGGAGATCCCAGCATCAAAACCCACACCGGATTCAAAAACAGTGGTCGCATTTCACGGTTTCGACAGAGAAGCAAAAGAGATGGGAAATTTCATGCCGCTGTATGATTCGAGCACTTCGATGCTTTCCGTGAGTCTTTTGCACCACGGCAGTAGCAAACCGCTTCCGCCATTCCCACTTGAATCGCCTCTATCTCCTCAAGTGTTAATCAATGCGCTGGAGGCCTACATCGGAGCAGACAATGTCCGCCTTGAACTCCTCGGCTACTCCATGGGCTCAAGAATAGCACTCTCATTATTTCAAGATTTCCCTGATAAATTTTCCAGAGTCATTGCATTGGCGCCAGACGGACTAAAGATGGGGAGGTTTTATAAATTTATCGTCAACACTCACATCGGAAGGTCTGCCTGGGGGATGATCGACAAGTACCCAAAAACAAACAGGCTGATTATCGATGTCATGAGATCACTCAGAATAATCTCTGAACACAAACATCACTTCGGAAGATTCCATACAGACAATCCTGAAATTAGACAGAGAGTCGCACGTGGCTGGATGGGGCACAAGGCATTTTGGCCTGAAAAAAATAAACTAGCAAAGGTTTTGCATGAGAATACCAACAAGGAAAAGACCGTATACTTTATCTTCGGAAATCGAGATAAAATCATCCCGTTTTCATGGTCACTTCCACTTCAAAAAAGACTTCAGGAATTTAGCACAAATGACAGCACAATTCGCGGCGTATATTTTTTACAAGTGCCTAGCGGGCATGTGATGAGGCATCGAAATATTGTGGATTTAATCAAAGAGAAGATATGGCAAACCATTGGATAGAAAAATTAAACGCAGACAGACTTCAAGGTCACAAGCGTTTCTCTGTGCTTTTAGATCCTGACAAAGCACCAAAAGACCTCACATTGGCACATTGGATTGAAGACATCAATAACTCTGAATGTTCTGACATTTTAATTGGCGGGAGTTTTTTATCTCGTGGCAACACAAGTAAACAGATCACGAATGTTAAAAAGCACACTGATTTACCTGTTGTCATTTTTCCCGGATCACCAGACCAAATATGTGAAGAAGCCGATGCACTTTTGTTTCTTAGCTTAGTGAGTGGTCGAAATGCTGATCTACTAATCGGGAGGCACGTAGAGGCAGCTCCCCGTTTAATGGCCATGGATATCGAAACCGTGGCAACTGCGTATTTACTTGTAGGAGATGGCCCACTTACCTCTGCTGCTTATATAAGCCAAACCCTTCCCATACCATCATCGAAACCTGAACTTGCAGTCGCTACAGTTCAAGCAGCCGTATTGTTAGGCATGAAAGCTGTGTATATAGATGCAGGAAGTGGGGCAGGAAATCCTATTCCTGAAACACTGATCAAGGCCGTGCGAAATGCAGTTGATGTTCCACTTATAGTCGGAGGTGGAATCACTGATTTTGAAGGTATGGAGGTGGCTTGGAATGCGGGCGCTGATCTTGTGGTCTTGGGAACCGTGTTAGAAAAGTCGCTAAACTTTAATGTGCTAAGCCCTTCTTAACGAAACCACTTTCGTAAAGCCACAAGTATAAAACCCCTGGGGTTGGGTTGTCAACCGTCCTGCCTAAAAAATCAAAAACGCCAATCACGCGATCCTGGTTAAGATCCTCTAGCTCATGCAACCCTACGCCAGTATCTCCGATAGGCTGCTGCTGTGTGATGCAATGCACCATACCGCCATTGAGAAACATATTTCTGGAATCTATACCCACAACATCACGATCTGGATATAAGCCTTGAATTATTTCGTTTGCCACATCATCGTTGGGGTCATTGTAGTTGGGCACAAGAACCACGTTGTTTGCGACATAATAATTCACATAACTGGCACGTGTCCCTACGTTTTCTCCCCAGGTCGTGGTGACGTCATTCTGGGTCAATGGTAAAACAACGATTTCAAATTGTTCGCCGCTTGAGTTTGCTGAGTTGTATAGGAGCGCAATGTCGGAAACAGAAACTTGCCAATAAGAGAGGTCGATGTGACTCATCGTCACAATCGTATTGTTTCCTTGGAATTTCGCAAAACCATCTATGTGTTGATCTGTGATATCCTGGATTCCTCCGAACAAACCATCAAACCAAACAAAATTTGTGACACCCAGATATTCTTCCATATAACCCTCAATCTGAGACTCAGTCCAACCTGGATTTCTGTCTGCTCCTGTTACAGAAGATCTCGTCGCCATAATCGTTCCATGACCATCTACTTCAAAGGCGCCACCCTCAAGCACCATTTCATTTAAATCAATTAATGGAATGGACAAGTGCGCCGCGACTGCAATAGGAATATCATCACACAGCGCATACGGTGCATTGCCTCCCCATCCATTAAACCCCCAATCGAGAACTGTAAGTTGAGATTCGGAATCATAGACAAAAATAGGCCCGTTATCTCTGATCCAAAAGTCATCATTTTCTGCAACAATGATGTTGACATTCTCTAGAGACACTGAAGCACCTATCAATAGATCCTCAATGTGAGTCATATGGTTTTCATCATACGCCACAATGTGCACTTTCTCCCCTCCGATTAATGCCGCTGTTATTTCTACCCAGGCAGGCTCAACATCAGAAGCACCAAATCCATACGTAAAGTTATGCGGCCATTGCAACCAAGTTCCCTCATGAACCAACTCTTCAAAGGGCATGGTAAATTGAGCCTTGACGCCAAAACATGAGAAGACGATAACCAATATGAGCACAATGTGTTTCATTCGATTAAAGTACAAAATATTTCTCTAGAACGTCATTGTTAAATTCACAAACCCATGTCGTCCTGCTTGGGGATAGACATAATTTTCCGTTGTCATCGCATCCATGCCACCGAATAAATAACTGTATGTCCATCCATTTGCACTGTACATGTGATCCAGTATGTTATTTGCGAATACAGAAAGCGTTAAATCACCTCCGCTTTCAAATGACTGTGAGTAGCTTAATACAACATTATTCACGACATATCCAGGCAACGATCTGCTGTCGTTGGACGTATTGTCAAGGTATTGTTTGCCGACATATTTCGTAGACAACTCACATTTTATCTGGCTGTCTTCATTTGACCAAACATCATATCCAAACACACTTGCTGCGATGAACGCAGGAGAAAATGAGATGTCTGTATTTACATGATTTACAAGGTTCTCGTACTCAAAGTTCTCATCGTAATCGTAGAGTGTTTCTGAAAACACATTGATCTTATTTCTAGAAACAGTCACATTTCCATCCCATCGAACTCTGGAGTGAAGCTCAACGCCAACCTGAAACTCTATGCCCTGCCTGAAACTCGAAGGCACGTTTACTCTGACAGAATTACCCACATCATTTAACATGCCTGTAGCGATCAATTGATCTTTATAATCCATGTGATAAAACCCGATTTCTGTGGCCCACTTTTTTGCCACATAACGGTACCCAAATTCAAAATCAATTAAGCGTTCATGGCTAATACTTTCTGAACCAAATTCTGGGCTGTCGAGATAGTCACTTCTCGCAGGTTCTCGATTTGCAATCGCAACTGAGGCATACCCCCTGCTCGACGATGAAAGATTATAGTCAACGCCAATCTTGGGGTTAAAAAACAACAAATCGTCATTGATGAGAACATTTTGAAGGTCTGCATCAACGCCATCAGCAGTATAAAGAACAGATCGGATTTGTGCCTCGGCCTGTAACCTTAAAACATCCCCCGCGAAATCGTGTTTGACCCGAACAAAACCACTCACATCTGTTTTATTTCCAATGTTGTCGTAATAGGTCCTTCCAGGTAAAACATCAGCTGCATGTTCCATCCAGATTATTTCACCGAAGTGACCTCCCTCGTACCTGGAATAAGCTCCCCCAGCAACGATTGTCATCTCTTCAAGTGGGATTGTTAGGTTTACAATTGACCCCCACAAACGGTTATCGAGCCAACGTTGCCTAATCACATTTGTCGTCTCAGGGGCACTTGAATCCGGATAAATTGGCGCGATAAGTCCATAATCTGAAAAGGTGTCTGCGGCTCTAAACTGCTCATAGTAACCTGACCCTGTTGTTGTGTAGAGTGCGACTCCCAAATCTGCTATACCAATGTTTTGTTCGAGGTGCAGTTGAAAGTGGTTTTGATTGTAATCGTCCACTTCATTTTCATAGTTATAATAATTGTGGGTTCTGCGGTTCTCGATTAAGTCAGAAATTCTTTGAGTGTCATCGCCGTATCCATATTCGGATGATCCTGTTGCCCAATCTTGAATATCTGTATCTGTTGTATTTTCTTCTGTGACAATTTGTGGTACGCCATACCACGCTTGATATGTTCTCTCGTGACCCAACATTGTCGTGAGTGAGACTTTTCCACTGGTCCATCTTTTGACAAGTGACGCGTAAAGAGAACTTAATTCACTTGACGCCCTGTCAATGTAGCCATCCGAAGAAATATGTGACGCTCTTCCGTCAAACGAAATGCCATCTGCAAGCATCCCGGTATTCCAACTCACACTCTTGCGGTATGAATTAAAACTCCCCATGCCTAAAACAGCTTTCACATTTGGCTTCACAATCTCTCCAAGTGTATTTAACGCTACTGAACCCCCGAAAGCACCAGGTCCTACTGTACTTGTCCCGACACCTCTTTGGATTTGTAATCCCGAGACACTCGCTCCCAAATCTGGTAAATCAACCCAATACACATTTTGAGATTCCGCATCATTGAGCGGGACACCATTAATTGTGACATTGATTCTACTTGCGTCAGAACCCCTAAGCCTCATGCCCGTGTATCCAATTCCATTTCCGGCATCTGAGGTGATAACGACAGATGGTGTAAGTCGCAATAAAAACGGCAAATCCTGACCCGAATCTCGTGCGTTTAAATCTTCAGAATCTAAGTTCGTGTGCGCAAACGGAGATCTTTCGTCAGCAGTCACAGCAGAAACCGCGGCAGGTTTCAAAACATTGATTGAATCTATTTGAGAATGAAAAACAAGCGGAGACAGAAACAATCCAACAATAAAAATCTTGCGCATAGCAGCATAAATTAAACATGAATAATCATGACGCGGGCGTGCTGAACACTTGACATCTTCCTTTCCGATATTACTCGGTCAGGTTCAAAGGGTATAATCTCAGCTTTACAGCACCCCTGCATCAGGTCAAATATAAGTACCTTACCGGCATGATTCCTAAGAAACTTTTTGATCAAATCATTGCCCATTGTCTAGAGGCTGCAAGTGCGGGATCCCATGTCCTGCTTGCGGCATTAAACGCATCCAATGAAGCATTGAATATCACACAAAAAAATGATGGCTCTGTGGTTTCTAATGCAGATTATGCGTCTGAAAAAATAATATCGGACATTTTAAAACCTTTAGGAATCCCCATCATCAGTGAAGAATCAGAAATACCGCCTTTCGAAGCGAGAAAAAAATGGAAACATTATTTCTTAATTGACCCTCTGGATGGGACTGAATCGTTTGTAAGTCACAGGACTGGATTTGCAATCAACATTGCGCTATGTGATGAATCCGGCCCCATCATAGGGGTTGTCGCTGATCCCCTCGCAAACACAATCTACATTGGCGCATTAGGCAAAGGAGTGTCATCAGCACAGTTAGATGGTTCTCACTTAACATCTATTCAAAGCAAAGACATACAAAGGCCATATCGTTTGGTGACATCTTGGATGGAAAAGGCATCTGTAGAAGAATTGCTACCCCCAGGCATCACATCATCAGAAATAGTGGTCAGCCCTGTCAGCGGCGCATTAAAATTCTGTAAAATTGCACTTGGAGATGCTGAAATACATGCACGAACGGGACCATATATGGAATGGGATTGTGCGGCAGGAGATGCTATTTTAAGATCCATAGGCGTGGATGTACTGGGGCTTAAAACGCACAAACGTTTGAAGTACAACTCTGAAAATTTAATTGTGAAAGGCCTTTATACCTCACGGGTATAATCTCAATTTACCTATATGGACCTTCATCAAATCCAGTATACATCTCAAGATAATTTCTGTATCTCTCCTCTGACACCTTCCCCGCTTCGACAGCCTTCCTGACAGCACATCCTGGCTCATCCATATGGACACAATTGTTGAATTTGCAACCTTGTAATAACTCAAAGACTTCAGGGAATTGATGATTCAGTGTTTCCTTTTTAAGGGCAACGAGACCAAACCCTTTTATTCCAGGTGTATCAATAATAAAACCTCCTCCTGGCACGGAAAACATTTCTGCAAATGTGGTGGTATGTCTCCCCTTAGAATGAGACTCTGAGACGTCGGCGGTGGCAAGTTCGAGGCCAGGGATGAGTTTGTTAATAATTGTACTTTTACCTACACCACTGTGCCCTGAGAGAAGATAAATACCATCATTTAACGCTGATTTCATCTCAGCAATCCCAAGTCCAGTTTTTGCGGATACACGTAGTGTTTTATAGCCAACATCTGCGTAAATCTTCTCAAGTTCATCTTGCCTCGCAGTTGCCTCCTTATCTCCCTCAAGAAGATCCATTTTATTAAATACTATGGTCGCAGGAATGCCAATTGCTTCTGCTGTCACTAAGAATCTATCAATAAACCCAGAACTGGTTCTCGGTTTTGCAATCGTGACAATGAGAAATGCGCGATCGAGATTAGAAGCAACGACGTGACTTTCCTTAGATAGATTCACTGATTTACGTGCAATGAAATTTCTTCTTTCCTCAATTGCATCTATAATGCCTATCCCCTCTTCTTCTCTCGTAAATTGGACGAAATCACCGACCGCAATTGGATTTGTGGTTCGAATGCCCTGGAGACGGAATTTACCTTTGATTCTGCATCGCACAGTTTCGCCCATTCCATCCTGAACATCATACCAAGACCCCGTAGATCTAAAGACTACTCCTCTTTCAGTATTTGAATCCGAACTCAAGAAGTGATATCCTTAAATGCTTTTTCCAAACCTCCCTCTCTACTTGTAAATGTGGAAGTAGCCTCATCTGCTACCAAATCACCCTTTCGAATCAGAACCACTCGATCGCACATCGCTTCCACTTCCTGCATTACATGCGTGGATAATATGACGGTCCGCTTCTCTCCAATACTTCGTATTAAAGATCTGATCTCGACGAGTTGATTCGGGTCCAATCCCGAAGTGGGTTCGTCTAAAATCAACACCTCAGGCTCATGCATAATGGAGGCCGCAAGACCGACTCTTTGACGGTACCCTTTAGACAATTGCCCTATTTTTTTGTGCGCTTCAGGGACAAGCCCCACAAGCTCCATGACATTTTTCACTTTGTCTTGAACATGATCTAAATGATAAAGTCCACCGACAAATTTCAAATATTCCCGAATGTACATCTCCTCAGGCAGGGGATTGTTTTCGGGCAAATACCCGATTCTCTTTTTTGTCTCTAAAGGATCACTGTCTACATCGAAACCACACACTTCAATATATCCCGATGTCGGTGGAAGATATCCTGAAATAAGTCTCATCAATGTCGTTTTACCTGCACCGTTGGGACCCAAGAGCCCTAGCACCTGACCAGACGGGATCTGTAAGCTCACATCGTTAAGCGCAGCTTGCCCATCAAATACTTTCGTTGCGTGTTTAACGGAAATAGACATCATACTTACATCATACCTCCCATGCCACCTGGCATAGGTGGTGCCGAGGCAACGCCTTCTTCTTCTATATCAGAGATCACACATTCAGTAGTCAGCATCATTCCCGAAATCGAGATTGCGTTTTCAAGTGCAACACGCGTGACTTTGGTAGGGTCTATTACGCCAGCTTTATAAAGATTTTCGTAGACTTCTGTTCTTGCATTGTAACCGAAGTCATTTTTACCTTCACGCACAGCGTTGACCACTACAGCACCTTCACCACCTGCGTTTGCAACGATTTGGCGTAAAGGCTCCTCAATGGCTCTAAGGACTATTTTCATCCCTGTCGTCTCATCGTTATTGTCTCCTACCATTTTAGAGATTAAAGCTGCTGCACGTATGTATGCTGTTCCTCCTCCAGGAACGATACCTTCCTCTATCGCAGCACGAGTCGCATGCAATGCATCGTCTACTCTGTCTTTTTTCTCCTTCATTTCAACTTCAGTTGCAGCACCAACATAGAGAACAGCGACACCGCCAGCGAGTTTTGCCAAACGTTCTTGAAGTTTTTCTTTGTCGTAATCGGATGTCGTCGATTCTATCTGAGCCTTAATCTGACCGATACGCGCTTTAATATCCGCTTTTTTGCCTACGCCATTGACAACAGTCGTATTGTCCTTGTCAATTGTGATTTTCTCGGCTGTACCTAAATCATCGGCTGATGCATTTTCTAGCTTTAAGCCAGTTTCCTCCGAAATCACCTGCCCTCCCGTTAGAATTGCAATATCTTGAAGCATTGCCTTCCTTCTATCTCCAAACCCTGGCGCTTTTACAGCTGCGATCTTTAGTGAACCACGTATTTTATTTACGACAAGAGTCGCAAGCGCTTCACCATCTACGTCTTCTGCGATAATAAGAAGGGGTCTCCCTGACTGAGCAGTTTGCTCTAAAACTGGTAGAAGATCCTTCATATTGGAAATCTTCTTGTCGTGGATTAATATAAATGGATTGTCTAATTCCGCTTCCATTTTCTCTGGGTTTGTGACGAAATAAGGGCTGAGATATCCTCTGTCGAATTGCATCCCTTCAACTGTTGTAACAGTTGTTTCCATTCCCTTTGCTTCCTCCACTGTAATGACACCTTCGTTGCCCACAGTCTTCATCGCTTCAGCAATCAATGTTCCTATCGTATTGTCATTGTTTGCAGAAATAGTAGCCACCTGTTGAATTTTCGAGTTGTCGCTTCCCACTTCTTTACTCATTTTTTTGAGCTCCTTGACTATGGCTACCGATGCCTTATCCATCCCACGCTTGAGGTCCATGGGATTTGCTCCTGAAGCGACATTACGCATGCCTTCATTGATGAGCGCTTGAGCAAGAACTGTCGCTGTGGTCGTTCCATCACCAGCGATATCCGCTGTTTTAGAGGCAACTTCTTTTACCATTTGGGCGCCCATGTTTTCAATGGGATCTTTCAGTTCTATTTCTTTTGCAACAGAAACACCGTCCTTGGTCACACTCGGAGCACCAAATTTTCTGTCAATTACAACATTCCTTCCCTTAGGCCCCAAGGTGACCTTGACAGCATTTGCAAGAGCATCTACTCCTGTCTTTAAGCCTCCACGGGCATCGCTGTTAAATTTAATGTCTTTTGCCATTACTATTTATCTTAATCTGTGTGATTTAAACGATTGCTAGAATATCCGACTCTCGCATGATCATGTAGTCTTGCCCTTCAAGTTGAAGATCAGTACCAGAGTACTTTCCGTATAAAACTGAATCACCTACCTTAACTGTTGTAGGTTCATCTACTTTGCCTGGACCAACAGCCACTACAGTTCCACGTTGAGGTTTTTCTTGAGCTGTATCTGGAATAATGATTCCACTCGCTGTCGTTTCTTCAGCAGCAGCGGGTTGAATTAGAACTCGATCTGCAAGGGGACGGATATTTACTGACATCAAAAGTTTGTTTTTATTTTTGAATTTGTACTTTGCTTTAGTCGATAATTATGCCAAACCCAAAGGGCATGACAAACTGTCAACCGCAGCGTTAATGTGGGCGCAATTTAACTCTACTAAGAAGCAGAATCTATTGAAAAGAAATAAATGATTTGTTTATTCAGCACCTTCTTCTGAACCCGATGTCTCGACAGGCGCAGAAAGGTCCGAAGAACTGTCTGAATCAGTAGGCGCAGGTGCAGAATTGGTAGGCAGGAAGTTTTCATCTATACCGACACTTCCTTCTGAGTTTCCGTTATAAATCCCTGCACCAATGCAAGCCACGAAAAGAGCGACGACCAAATACCATGTGCTTTTTTCTAAAAAGTCTGTCGTCCTTTGTACACCGCCCATAGAGGCTCCACCAGTAAAGCCGGCTGCTAAGCCACCTCCTTTGGGGTTTTGGACAAGAATTACCGCTCCCAAAAGGAAGGCTATGATCAAAATAATTACTGTAATGAAAGTACCCATTATTAGTTCTCTTTGTTGTTGCTTAGCTTTTTAAGCTGGAATGCAAAATAAACACTTTTTTCAGGGTATATCAAGGCGAGCCTCTTGAATGCCTTCTTAGCAAGCCCAATTTGTCCCTGTTTTGCATACAATTTCGCCATCGTTTCGGTGACCAAACTCGGGTCATACTCCAAGCCTTTGTTTGCCCACTCCTCAACTGGCGTATCGATGTCTCTAATCGCTCCAATAGACGGATTTTTTTTTCTTAAGAACGAATCAATAATCGCCTCTGCACCTTTCTCTACCTGAATATTTGAAGCTCCTACTTCTCCAAAAGAAGTATCTTTCGCTCTTTTCTCAAGCCATTTTCCAAAGAGAGAATTCGCATCTCCTCGCCCCTTAATTTCAATAATTTCATCTGGTTTTACACCCTTGTTTTCAGATGAATCTGGTGCTTTAATATTTTTTGAAATATTTTTTGAAAATATTTTTTTATCACCACTTTCTGGCTGCTCTTTTATGCTCTTTTTGTCGTTTTCGTCTCGATCCCAACGCTCCATTTCATCTTTTAATGAAGATTCTATTGCCTCGATGGCCATTTCTCGTTCAATGAACATTTCATCTTCATTTGGTTCAATTGATGTTATTTCATTTGAATGCCAAACCAATTCAATCAGTTCTTCTTCCGAAACGTCTTCGGTCTCCTTAATCACTTCATGAATTTTCCTTGCCTCCTCTCTCAAAGCCTCTCCAAACATTAATTCAAAAAGTGCTTTTCTAGATTCACAATGCGCTGCAGCAGACAACAAATCCTTGCGTTGATCGAGATGACCAGCGTCTTTAGAGGCCTTTGCAAGTAACATCCTGAAAGGACCACTGTAAGGGTGGCCTTCTACCAACTCAACCAATTCGTCTCTGACATCAGCAAAACTCTCGTTTTTACGATGTAGCAATGCATTTATTTTCTCTAGATTTATCACTGTCGGCTTACCAATTACCTAAGCTTGAATTAAAAATATCTTGCGAAAGAAGTACACCAATTTCATCTACAATTTGGTCCTCGATTGAGAATAAATCATCGCTGCTTGGTACATCGACAAACCTACTGAAATTCCTTTGAAAACTTAACTTTTCATCGATTGTATTTGTATATACAACATCAACAGTAATTGTGACTCTATTCGCTCCAGCGGTCTCATCCCCTTGCACATTAATGGGCTGTACTGTCCATCCCACAACTTTTCCTGAAAACTGTAACGCGCCTTTGTCAGAATCTAACTTTAGAACGGACTGCCGTTGGACGCGGTCGACCAAAGCTTCTGTGATACTCAACGCTGAGGTTGCCGAAACAAGAGGATGAATCGCCTCAAATTTAGAAACACTAAAAGATGTTGCACCTGAGGTCGCTGCACCATATGGAGAGTAAACGCCACACCCCATAAAAAGCGCAATGACAAATATTTGAAGATACTTCATCATTTCAAGTCGTATTCCTTAATTTTTCGATAAAGTGTCCGCTCTGAAATTCCAAGTTCTTCAGCAGCGTCTTTCCTGCGATTGCTGTGCTTCTCCAGTGCCCGTTTAATTAACTGACGCTCTACGTCGACAAGAGATAAGTTTTGCTCCACTTCTTCTACTTCTCGCACCCTTGGAGATGCCGTATTTTGGGAATCTTTATCTCTTAATATGAGAGGAAATTTAGAGGACGATGACTCAGATGATGACTCAGATTTCAACACACGATTCACCAAATCCTGCTCTTTGCTCGTCAAGGACTGAGAACTATTTACCAAGCCCAACACCAAGTCTTTCAAATCATTCAATTCACCCTTCATATCGAAAAGCACCTTGTATAATATCTCTCTTTCATTCCTACCTGAATCACTTTCTTCGAATCCATCACTTGAACTTTGAACTCTGACTGGCAATCGAGATCTGTTCGTTTCTGGCAAATAACCCAACACTACATCTGAATTCAGATATCTTTCTGGCTCTAAAACAGATATTTGTTCGGTAATATGCTTGAGTTGTCGAATATTTCCAGGCCATGGATAATTTTCAATGATCTCTATCGCATCTGGTGTGAGAGACAATGGCGGCATGCGATGCAATTCACTGAAATCTGTAGTGAATTTTCTAAAAAGCAAATGAATATCGCTTGACCTTTCTCTTAGGGGAGGCATCTGAATCGGAACTTGGTTCAAACGATAGTATAAGTCTTCTCTAAATTTGGACTTATTAAACGCTTCAATAAAGTCAACATTTGTAGCAGCAACAACTCTTACATCTGTTTTCTGAGTAAGAGAAGACCCCACTTTCATAAACTCTCCAGTTTCAAGAACCCGCAACAATCTCACTTGTGTCGTGAGTGGAAGTTCTGCAACTTCGTCCAAAAAAATGGTGCCACCATCCGCCTCTTCAAAGTACCCTTTTCTAGAATCTGTCGCACCCGTAAAAGCGCCTTTCATATGACCAAACAGTTCCGAATCAATTGTCCCCTCTGGAATCGCTCCGCAGTTCACGACAATGTATTTGCCATGTTTCCTCTTACTGAACTGATGGACAATACGTGGCATCACTTCTTTACCTGTACCGCTTTCACCTAGAATCAATACGGACAAATCTGTAGGGGCAACTTGCGCTGCAATATTTATTGCGCGATCAAGTGACAGACTTGTGCCGATTACTCCAAATCTTTGTTTGATTGACGCTACGTTCATTGTTTTACCGTTCAAATTATGCGTCCGCTGGATCTGTGGTTACTTCTCCCAATAACGTAACAGTGGTACAAGACAATGCTCTTACATTGACGTAATCGCAGGGCTTAAGATCTCCTTTGTCAAAAATCATAACAATGTTATGAGTCGTCCGCCCAAAATACTTTTCATCGCTCTTCTTACTCGGACCTTCTACAAGGACCCGGTATACCTTCCCGACCATTTTCTTTGTTAACTCTGATGCGTACTGTCGTTGATGAAGAATAACTTCTGAGAGCCGGGCGGCCTTCACTTCTTCAGGAACGTCATCTTCGAACTTACGTTCAGCCAAGGTTTTGGGTCTTTCGCTGTATTTAAAATTGTACGCCATAATAAATCCAACCTCTTTCAACAGGGTCATGGTTTCATCATGTTCTTCTTGGGTCTCGCCACAAAATCCTGTAATTATATCTGTTGACAATTCACAGCCTGGAAGTATTTCTTTAATCGCAGCAATTCTATTCAAATACCACTCTCGGGTATAGCCGCGATTCATACGTTTGAGCATGGTGCTCGAGCCTGATTGAACAGGCAGATGAATATACTTACATAGGTTTTCATGACGTGACATCGCATGCATGACGTCATCGACCATATCCTTGGGGTGGCTCGTGGAAAATCTCACTCTAAGATCTGGGTTAACTTCAGCAACCATTTCGAGAAGTTCCGCGAAACGGACGACTGGTAAATCTGGGTTTTTAACTTTTCCCTTTATGTCTAAATTCCATTTGAAAGAATCCACGTTTTGGCCCAAAAGCGTTACCTCACGATACCCCTTCTCAAAAAGATCTTTTGCTTCAGCCACGATGCTTTCAGGGTCCCTGCTGCGCTCACGTCCTCGCGTGAAAGGCACCACACAGAACGAACACATGTTGTCGCAGCCCCGCATGATACTTACAAACGCAGTCACACCTTTGGAATCAAGTCGAATAGGACTAATCTCAGCATAGGTTTCCTCTCTCGACAACAGCACATTCACTGCTTTCTGACCGCCATTCACTTTCTCTACCAAAGTTGGCAAATCTCTATAGGCATCAGGACCCACAACAAGATCTACAAGCTTCTCTTGCTCAAGTAAACTTTCCTTTAGTCGTTCAGCCATACATCCCAACATGCCGACCACAAGTTGTCGGTTCTTCTTTTTGTAGCGCTTAAATTCATTCAATCGATTGCGAACACGTTCCTCAGCTTTTTCCCTGATAGAACACGTATTTACTAAAATCAAATCTGCAACTTGGGGGTCTTTTGTCGTCGTATATCCAACGTTATTCATGATGGATGCAATAATCTCTGAATCACTGAAATTCATCGCACAACCATAACTTTCTAAATACAATTTTTTCTGAACCACAGAATTATTGTCAACTGCAAAAGCCAAAGTGTCAACGTTAATCGCTTCACCTTGTCTTGCCTCATCAATATTTCTATCTCCTTCTCTCATCTACTCAATTTTAGGCAAATGTACTCGTATTATTTAGTGCTGACAAATTGTCACCCCTAAAGGGGTACCCCGAAAAGCAAAAAAACTAATGAATATTTTGTTGTTATTTATTGTCCTTTTACATTTCCTTTGCGACTCAAATTTAAAAAATGTCGAAGAATCTAGTTATAGTCGAGTCACCTGCAAAAGCAAAGACAATAGAAGGATACCTTGGTAAAGACTTCACAGTTAAGTCAAGTTTTGGTCACATCCGAGATCTTCCCAAGGGCAACAAAGCAATCGATATTGAAAATAATTTCGCGCCCAATTATGAGGTAACTGATGACAAAAAGAAGGTTATCACCGATCTCAAAAAAGCATTAAAAGGTGCTGAAATGGTATGGCTAGCGACGGATGAGGACCGAGAAGGAGAAGCGATTTCATGGCACCTCGTCGAAGCACTTGGATTAAAACCGAAAAACACAAAACGAATTGTTTTTCATGAAATAACCAAATCTGCTATTCTCAAGGCCATTGAGAACCCAAGGAAAGTAAACACGAATCTTGTCAATGCACAACAAGCACGTCGCATACTAGATCGTTTGGTCGGATTCGAACTAAGTCCAGTACTTTGGAAGAAGGTAAAGCCTAGCCTTAGCGCGGGTAGGGTTCAAAGTGTAGGTGTAAGAATTATCGTTGACCGAGAAAGGGATATCGAGGCACATCAGTCATCTTCGAAATTCCGAGTTGTGGGTCATTTCAAAACTGTTGGAGAGAAAACAGTACAAGCGGAATGTAAAACACGTTTCAAAACAGAGGCCGATACACAGGCTTTTATGGAAAAATGTATTCAAAGTTCTCACTCTATAAAGTCACTTGAAACAAAACCGGCCAAGAAGAAACCTACTGCACCATTTACAACGTCAACACTTCAGCAGGAAGCTTCTCGTAAAATAGGCTTCTCCGTATCCAGGACCATGAGCGTCGCTCAAAAACTATACGAAGCTGGACGAATCACATATATGCGTACCGATTCTGTGACTTTGAGTGACACTGCTCTGGATAGCGCTGCATCGGCTATAAGCGCATCATATGGGGATGAATACTGCGAAAGGCGAACATTCTCGAACAAATCTAAAGGCGCACAAGAAGCACACGAAGCCATTCGCCCGACTGATTTTTCTGTAAGCCAACACAACGGCAAGCCCGAGGAAGATAAACTTTATTCACTGATTTGGAAACGCGCTATTGCCTCCCAAATGGCCGATGCTCGATTAGAGAAAACAACGGTAACCATCGACACCAGTGGCAGCACTGAACTCTTTGTCGCAAAAGGAGAGGTCATCACTTTTGAAGGGTTTCTAAAAGTATATCTCGAAGGCACTGACGAAGAAAATGATGATGAAGCAAAAGGATTGCTTCCTGCGATGACCGATGGGGATCCCATGGAGAGAATAACAATCGTAGCAACAGAACGTTTTGCAAATCACCCCCCTCGCTATACTGAAGCGAGCTTGGTCAAAAGACTTGAAGAATTAGGCATCGGAAGACCTTCTACGTATGCGTCTACCATCAGTGTTATTCAAAAGCGAGGATACGTTGAAATGCCTGAAAGAGAAGGAACTAAAAGAAACTACAGGGTCATCACACTTGACGGTTTAGACCTTACAGTCAGTACTGAATCTGAAAATACCGGGGCAGAGAAAAACAAACTTGCGCCCACAGACATCGGGATTGTTGTCAACGATTTCCTGATCAAGCATTTTGACAAAATTATGGACTACAACTTTACTGCCGGAGTTGAAGAAAAGTTTGATCTTATTGCTGAAGGAAAACAAGATTGGCAGGATATGATTAAAGGGTTCTATTCTCCATTTAAAGATCAGGTCGATGATACGCTCGAAAATGCTGATCGTGCTTCTGGAGAGCGAATCTTAGGGATGGATCCAAATACTGGGAAACAAGTCCTCGTTCGTATCGGGCGATTTGGCCCAATGGCTCAACTGGGAAAAGCGGATGATGAGGATAAGAAGTTTTCCTCACTTCGCAACAGTCAATCCCTAGAGTCTATTACGTTAGAGGAAGCCCTCATGTTGTTTAAACTCCCCAGGAAATTAGGGGAATATGAAGGGAAAGTGGTGTCAACATCTATTGGTAGATTTGGCCCATATGTGGTTCACAACAGCAAATTTGTCTCGATTAAAAAAGATTCAGACGATGATCCTTACACGATAGAATTAGAAAGAGCCATAGAACTGATCCAAGAAAAGGTAGCCGCTGATGCAGCTGCTTTGTTAAAAGTATTCGAAGAAGACGAAACTGTAAGAATCATCAACGGACGTTGGGGGCCGTATATTAAAGCTGGGAAGAAAAACGTCAAAATACCCAAAGGCGAAGATCACGAAAAGATTGACTGGGCAAGAGCTCAAGAGCTTATCATAGAACACGATAACAAGCCCAAAACCAAGAAAAGAGCGTTCAAAGCAAAGAAGTAGTAACAATCCAGTGTGAACGGATAATGTCTTCTGTCGGTAAATTTGGTTATTCCATTAACTAAACTTGTGCCTAATTGCAGTTAATACTATATACTGCAAGGAATTCGCACCATGAGTCAAGGAATATACGACCTCTTTCAACCGGTTGATCAACCGGTTTTCAGCAATGCAGAAGGAACATCTCGAATCGCTGACAGGATAGATATACATCGTTTTGACTACCAACCAGAGATTGAGGGGTGCCGCATTGCGATTTTTGGTGTGAATGACGGTAGAAAAAGTGGCGACAATGAAGGGTGTTCTGCTGCACCTGATGCGATCAGATCGTGGCTGTATCGTCTAACACCGCCCACCAGATGGGCACCTGTGGTAGACCTAGGAAACATCCGAGCTGGTTTCGAAGATTCTGACACTGAAAACGCAGTCATAACCGTGGTCTCTGAGCTCATTCAAATGGGGGTAATCCCCATTGTTTTGGGCGGAGGACATGACCTGACTTTCCCGTTGTATGCGGCCTTAGAATCTGTAGGCAGACCTATGAACGTCGTGACGGTAGACTCAAGACTGGATTTTGGCGGTGATCCTGCAGTACATACATCGAGAAATTTCATGAACCGTTTGGTTTTACATGAACCGAATTACTTGTTCGACTATACAAATGTGGGGCATCAGGGATATCTGACGGATCCTGATACGCTTGAACTTTTGGAACGGCTTGAATTTGAAGCCATTCGTCTTGGCACAGTGCACAGCAATGCGAAACTTTTGGAGCCTACGTTCAGGAATTCAGATCTCATTTCGATCGATTTATCATCTATCAGAGCTGCAGACCATCCCGCATCAACTCACGCGGGTCCAAACGGACTAACAGCTTCTCAAATTTGTCAACTTGCGCGGTATGCTGGACTCAGTGACAGAATGATCGCACTGGGAGTGTTTGAACACAACCCAGATCTTGATGACAGAGGTCGAGGCGCACATCTGGCAGCCCAAGTGATTTGGCATATGCTTGATGGAATATTTTGCCAAACGGGAGATTATCCCAAATGCAGTGCAGAAGAATACACAAGATATGTCGTTGATTTACCTGGCAATGATCATGAAGTTGCCTTTTTCAAATCAGCGAGAAGTGACAGATGGTGGATGGATGTTCCAATACCTACGTCAAAGAAAAACAACAAAGATCACCATCATCTTGTTCCATGCGCTTACGAAGACTATCAAGAAGCTGCTGAGGGCCAACTTCCGGACAGATGGTGGAGAACATATCAAAAACTAGCATGATGTTATTTGCGAATAAAGTGCCCATCTTCATAAAATTCCTTATCTTGCCACTCTCAGTGAAAGCTGAAACCTGTAAAAATATTGAAAATCAACGAGTTAACATGATACGTAGTGTTCTACTTATGTTCGTAATGGGCCTTTTTACCGCTTCACTAAGCGCTCAACAAGACCCACAGTTCACGCAATGGTACATGGACCATGCTATGTCGAATATTGCCGCTGCCGGCAATTCAGACTTGATTCAAGTCAATGGTTTTTACCGAAATCAATGGGCCGGATTGGATCGCGCACCTGTCACATCACTGTTAAATGTGAATGGAAAACTTGGGTTTATGCCAGGTGGGTTTGGCGTTCAATTCTATCAAGACGAATTGGGTTTTGAAGCCAACACAATGGCAAAGGTGGGGTATTCATATTCTTTGGCACCTTTTGCAGGCGGAACAACCTTAAGTTTGGGAACATCTGTCAGCTACTTCAGCAAGACATTTAAGCCGGATTGGCTTGCTATAGATGACTGGACGCAAGACAATGCAATTCCTTCAGATGGAGAAACAGGATCTGCCATTGATGTCGACTTTGGCGTTTACATCGCGAAGCCGAAAACATTTTATGCCGGTCTTTCTATGACGCACATCGCCCAATCTGAACTTAAAGATGGCGGAACGATCATGAGTATCACACCTGCAAGACATTTTTACGCCATGGGTGGATACAATTACGCGATTGATGGAGACATCTTGGTTTTAAGAACGAACCTACTCGCAAAAACAGATTTTAATGCGACAGCCATGGATATCAACGTAAATGTGATGTATGATGAAATGGTTTGGGCTGGCGTTTCATGGAGGCCAGGAGATGCGATATCCCCAATTGCTGGACTCCAATACCGATTGATTAGCAAAGATGCAACGAGCTCTAAAGAACAACTTTTCAAGGTGGGTTATTCATTCGATGCGACCACGTCTGAGCTGCAAACATATTCTTCAGGATCCCATGAATTCTTTCTGTCGTACAGCTTCAAATTTATTTCTACACCAATACTAAACAGATATGCGAATCCAAGATTCCTATAATAAAAGGAACCTTTCTTTCGTTTTATCCGTAACCTCCTAATAAACCTACAAGAAAACTCTCTATATGAATAAGTTCCTTCTGATACTCATGACGCCAGTACTGCTTGCTGGTTGTTATATGGGACCCCAGGGTGAGCTCGTAGGGGTACACCCCCGTGAGTACTGGGATCAAGCGAATCCTTACGGCATGAATTACATCCACTTCGGATCGTATACCATGGGCCCTAGTGATCAAGATGTTCCATACGCATTGAACACACGCGCGAAAACAGTGACTATCCCAGCATTCTATATGGATGTACACGAAATATCTAACAATGAATACCGACAATTTGTAAACTACGTCCGTGATTCATTATTTCTAAACACACTCGCTGAAAATGACGATGACCGTTATTTCTATGCCGAAGATAGTGAGGGCAAAGAATTAGACCGATTTATTGACAAGGGTTTTGTCCTTAATTGGGAAGAGCCTGTAGACTGGACTGACGAAGATGTCTTTGACCTGCTTTATGATGAGTATTACCTTCAAGGATCTGACAGGTATTACAACCGTAAAGAAATAGATACACGTAAACTAAATTACCGTTACTATTGGTTTAACCTTGAAAAAGCAGCAAGTAAGGAAGGTCGTGACGAAGATTACGGTGAACCAAATGAATTGGGTCAATGGCACTCCGTCAAGCGCTATTCAGACCGTCAACAATTTGTGGTCGAGGAAACAATTAATGTTTATCCTGACACGCTTGTTTGGATTCACGACTACGCCTACTCATACAACGAGCCTTTGGCAGAGAACTATTTCTGGCATCCTGCATACGATGACTACCCAGTTGTGGGCGTCACGTGGGGTCAGGCAGTCGCATTTAATGCGTACCGCACACAAATAATGAACTCCTGGAGAAAAAATGAAGGCCAAACATACATTCAAAAATTTCGTCTTCCTTCTGAAGCTGAATGGGAGTATGCTGCGCGTGGAGGCAGGAATCTAGCGCCTTACCCTTGGGGTGGGCCATACATTCGAAATGAGCAAGGTTGTGTCCTCGCAAACTTCAAACCCATGCGTGGAGACTACGTAGAGGATGCAAATGCTTACACCGCACCTGTTGAATCATACAGCCCGAACGATTACGGCCTATACCAAATGTCTGGAAATGTGGCCGAGTGGACGAACACTGCCTTTGATGAAACAGTCTATGACTTCGCTTACGATCTAGCACCTGACTACGTTTACCATGCAAAAATGGAAGACAGTCAAGCACTTCACAGAAAAGTCATTAGAGGAGGCTCATGGAAAGACATTGGTTATTATTGCCAAACAGGAACACGTACATATGAGTACAGTGATTCTGCAAAAGCGTTTATTGGCTTCCGTTCTGTGATGTCCTACTTGGGACGTGGAAAGTCTGGCCCCAAAGAAGAGTGGAATTAAAACACCCTTCACATTAAATTAGAATACCTGAAACCCTGCTATCGAGATTTACTCGGTAATTTATAATTGAAACTAACATTTTAGAAGAATGATACCCGCAAGCAAAAGAATACATCCATGGATGCCCGGTGGCAAAAAGTTTAAAGAATTTATGTCTAAACTATATGGCTTTGGTGCTGCCATTGTTATTATAGGTGCCCTGTTTAAAATTGAGCACATGCCTTTTGCGAGTGAAATGCTTATCATCGGTCTGAGTACTGAGGCCTTGATTTTCTTCTTTTCAGCACTAGAGCCGCCAGCACATAGCGAACCAGACTGGTCATTGGTACATCCTGAACTGCGTTACGAAGATGATGAGACAAACAATGCAACAACTGCTGTTGAGGAATTTGATTCGCTTTTAAAAGAAGCAGAAATTGATTCTAAAATGCTTAAAAATCTTGGAGATGGGATGAGAAATCTGGGTGACCAAGCAAGCAAGATGAGTAGCATGGCAGATGCTGCGGGAGCAACTCAGGAATTTAGCGATTCACTTGTAAAAGCATCAAACAGAGTTGATGAAATGGCCAACACCTACGAAGGTGTTTCTGAGTCATTGACAGGTCTCGTTGGCACTAAAGAAGCAGGGAATTCTGCTGGACAGAACTTGGAGCGTATGAACACGAACCTTGGATCATTGAATGCCATGTATGAGATGCAGCTTCAACAGCTAGAGGCAAATAAAGAACTTTATTCAGGAATGGGTGAATTGGTGAAGACACTAAACGATAGTGTAGAGGATACAAAGGCTTACAAAGAGCATATTGCTGCTCTTGCAGAAAATCTTGCGTCTCTTAATACAGTTTACGGCAACATGCTCAATGCAATGGGCAATAAAGCCAGCTAGATATGTCAGGAGCAAAAGAGACCCCAAGACAGAAAATGATAGGGATGATGTACCTCGTCCTTACTGCACTTCTGGCGTTGAATATTTCTAAAGAAGTTTTAGATGGTTTCGTGAAAGTAGAAAATAGTCTACTACAAACACAGTCTACGCTTTCATCAAAAATTTCCGACACCTACTCTGCACTAGAAGGAAAATACTCAAGTAATCAAGTGAAAGTCGGACCTTTTTACGACAAAGCTCAGACCATCGTTCAAAAATCAGATGACTTGGTGCGCTATATCACTGAACTTAAAGCACGTTGCTTGTCTACTTCATCCGGTGATTTTGAAGAACAAGAACTGGTGAATTTCGAGAAATACTTCGGTGTTGATGAAAATGGGAATGACACCACGTTAAACCTGGCCTACATTCGTGTAAAAGATGAGTATCAATCACTCACACGATACATGGTAGGTGCAGATGAAAATAACCCAATAGAAGGTGAATGGACTGCCAATGGGATTAAGCTTGCTGTTCAGGAATACCGTGACTACCTTTTAAATTTGAGTGTCACAGATATCGATGGAAATGTCATCTCACTTCCACCAAATACCCTAAAATCATTGAACGAACGGTTCTCATTTGAAGAAGAAATGAAATCCGAAAAAATGGTGTCATGGGAAATTGCAAACTTCCATAAAATGCCCTTGGCAGCAGTTATGCCGCTCATGTCTAAAATGATTATTGACATTAGAGATGCAGAAGAAGATGCAATCGGCTGGCTACTAAACAGCACCGAAGCAAAAAGTTTGAAGTTCTCTAATATCATGCCTTTGACGATACCGCAATCAAATTATATTCTCCGAGGCGATACGGTGAGGGCAAATATTTTCCTTGCTGCTTTTGATCCAACAAAAAAGCCTGAGGTATATATTGATTCCAAAAAATGGGATGGGAAAGATTCCTCAGCTCTTGACTATGTCGGTCTTGAACCGCTTGATGTTAACGAGCTTGGGCAAGGACTTATGGCGATGTCATCTAGAGGTATGTCTCTGGGACAATATCAATACAAGGGAGTCATCAGGTATCAAGGTGCTGAAGGAGATATGCAATCGCAACAATTCTTTACGCCTACATTTACGATTGCAGAACCTGCGCTTGTGGTCTCTCCGACAAAGATGAATGTCTTCTACAGAGGGGTGCCGAATCCAGTAGAGATAAGTGTGCCTGGAGTTGCGAGCGACAAGCTTCGTGTGAGTATCTCTGGAAGCCATAAGATCAAAAAGCAGAGTGACGGAACATATATCGTTGAACCATCAAAGGACTCAAACAAGACAGCTGTAATTTCTGTGAAAGGTGAAATGCCAGATGGAACTATAAGTAATCTTGGGCAACGTGATTTCGTCGTCAAAAGAATCCCTGATCCTTTACCATGGTGGGGTGGCAAAGATCCCACGAACATGCTGATCAAAACGAATGAAATCCTTTCATTCACAGCTGTAGTGCCTAAGATGCCCGATTTTGCATTTCAAATAAAACCAGAAGTAATAGGCTTTACAATTACAATGAGTAAAGACGGTGTTGTTTCAAGTGAAAAGTCTACGAATAATAAAATCACATCCCAACAGGAAAAACTACTCAGAAAAGCAAGGCCTGGAACCCGACTTTTCTTTGAGGATATCAAAGTACGGATGCCTGACAAAACAACTCGTATTTTAAATCTGAGTTTGAAAGTCATAAAGTAAAAAGAAACGATGATGAGCAATTATTTTAAATTCACACTGCTAATTGTAGCAATCTTTACTGTGTCATTCGAATGTGACGCACAAGTACAAGATGTTCTTGACGGAGCATACGTAAGACAAACAAGATTTGAGAAAAGAGTCATACCATACCCATATCTTCGTGAAGCTGACGTCATGTACTCTAAGCGTCTCTGGCAAGAGATGGATTTAAAGCAAAAAATAAATCATCCTTTCTTCTATCCTGTAGAGCCGATTCAAAACAGGAAAAACCTTTTTGACGTAATCAAGGAGGGGCTACTTATAGACGGTTCTTTGCAAGCTTATGGTGCCGGTCCAGCGGGTGATGAAGACGAGTTTTATGTCAGGAACAAACTAAGTGTTGACAGTGTTCGCAGTAAGCTTAACCCAGTCACTTACATTAGAAAGTATGATGATGATGGTGAAGAGATCGAATCAGAAAAACAACAGACAGCAATTAGCTCTGAATATATTACGAGGTACCGTTTGAAAGAAGATTGGATTTGGGACAGACAAAGAAGTGAACGATATGTAAGGATAATAGGAATTGCGCCACTTATTGAAGAATTCAGAGACGGCGAAAGCATTGGTTATCAGCCGCTTTTTTGGCTATATTACCCTGAATGCCGAGAGGTTTTTGCACATTCTGAGGCCTTCAATCTGTTCAATGACGCTCAGCGCAGAACATACGAGGACTTGTTCCAAAAAAGATATTTCTCAAGTTATATTGTGAAGGAGTCAAATGTATATGACCGAATCGTGAAGGGTTACGTAAGAGGAATGGATGCGCTTGCTGAATCTGAACGCATCAAAGAGGAATTGTTCTTACTGGAACACGATTTATGGCATTACTGATTTATAATACACCATCAACTTAAAAACGGGAGGCTTAGTGGCTTCCCGTTTTTTATTTACGACATTTGCCGCCGCATGCTAACAGTCACACAACTTGGGGTTCACTTTGGAGAACGGACGCTTTTCGAAGGATTAAACTTATTCATCGGAAAGAGGGAGAGGATAGGTCTTGTCGGACGTAATGGCGCAGGAAAATCCACCTTGATGTTTATCCTTGCGGGGATCAACAAGCCATCTGAGGGAACTGTGAGCTATCCAAATGATTACAAGATTGGATACCTTCCCCAAGAGATGGCGCATAATGAGGGAGAAACCGTATTTAACGAAGCTGCAAGTGCCTTTGCTGAAGTAAAACAGTTAGAAGCACGTATTGGAGAAATCACCGAAGAGATCTCTTCACGACTTGATTATGAAAGCAGTGAGTACGGACGGCTGATAGATGAGCTCACTGATGCCAATACAAGATTGGATATTATAGGCGCAGGCAATTTAGAGGAAAACATCCATCGGATTTTACAAGGTTTGGGATTCAAAGATGAGGACCTACAAAGAAAGATGAGTGAGTTCAGTGGAGGATGGAAAATGAGAGTAGAGCTTGCCAAGCTCCTCTTAACGAACCCCAATCTTTTACTCCTTGACGAGCCTACAAATCATTTAGATATCGAAAGTATCGAGTGGTTAGAGGGTTTTCTGAAAAACTACGCTGGTGCTATTTTACTTATTTCTCATGACAGGATGTTCCTTGACACATTAACGGAAAGAACCATCGAAATAAGTCCTTACAAATTGTATGATTTCAAGGCGCCCTATTCTAAGTACCAAGTTTGGAGAGAAGAAGAACGTGAGCGGCAGTTGCAAGCATCAAAAAACCAGAAGAAGTATATTGAAGAGACTCAAGTTCTGATTAATAAATTTCGGGCCAAGAAAAACAAAGCCGCATTTGCACAATCTTTGATTAAAAAGCTTGACAAGCTAGAGCGGGTCGAAGTTGACGCTGCAGACAATGCGAAAATTAAATTTCGTTTTCCGCCAGCCCCCAGATCTGGAAAAGTGGTCTTTGAAGCCAAAGGACTTTGTAAATCGTTTGGAAAATTAGATGTATTTAAGGGATTAGATTTCATTATGGCAAGGCAAGAAAAAGTAGCTTTTGTCGGAAAAAATGGTGCGGGAAAAACCACCTTGACCAGAATATTACTCGGTTTGGAATCGTTTGAGGGCGATCTAATCAAGGGGCATAATGTCGACATCGGTTATTACGCTCAAAATCAAGCTGAAGAATTAGATCCAAAAATTACCGTTCTCGAAACACTTGAAGCTGAAGTAACATTAGATAGCAAGGTTAATCTTAGATCAATGTTGGGATCCTTTCTCTTCTCAGGAGAGGACGTCGATAAGAAGGTCAGTGTGTTAAGTGGAGGAGAGAAAGCCAGATTAGCCCTTTGCAAACTCTTACTTCACCCATATAACGTGCTGATCTTGGATGAGCCTACGAACCACCTCGACTTAAAATCAAAATCAGTGCTTAAAGATGCGCTTGCAAGTTTTGATGGATCTCTCATCGTGGTGTCACACGACAGAGACTTCCTTTCTGGGCTAACGGAGTTTGTCAATGAGGTGACACCAAATGGCTTGAAGCAATACATCGGAGATATCAAAAATTTCCTACATATCAAGCATGCAGAAAGCATAGGTGCATATGAGGCATCAAAAACTGGAGAAAGAACGTTAAGTAAGGGTAAGAAAAGTGTGCCCTCAGATAGAGAAGAAAAACAATCTTCAAGTCACAAAGACGACTATGAAACTCGGAAAGCCAGAGATAAGGCACTCAGAAAAGCCAGTAAGAATGTTGTGCGACTCGAGAAAGCTGTTTCAGAAGCTGAGGTCAACCTCGCATCAAAGAATGAGGAAGTTGCTAACGTTGACCCCAGCGACAGAAAAAAAATGACTGAACTCAGTTATGAATTTGAAGAAGTACAGAAAGTACACGACGATCTTCTTGCAAAATGGGAAAAGGCACTGATTGAAAAAGAAAAACTTGAGGAAGGTTAAATATTCTTGCCCCTCTCTTTTATCGCGCTATTCCGTCTAGATACGTTTTCCATTTAGAAATTATTTCTGCCATATCTGATGGGATATCAGATTCAAAAGAAACGAATTCTTTTGTCCCAGGATGAATGAACCCAAGGGTTTTTGCGTGAAGCGCCTGACGGGGTAGAAGACTGAAACAATTGCGCAGGAATGAATTGTACTTCCCTCCTGGCGAACCCTTCACAGCAACGTTACCCCCATATCGTGGGTCACCAAATAAAGGGTGACCAATATGCTGCATGTGAACACGGATTTGGTGTGTTCTTCCTGTTTCAAGTTTACATTGAACCAAAGTAACGGGGCCCAATCTCTCAAGAACCCTATAATGCGTGACTGCATGCTTTCCTTCTTCACCATCAACATAGACTGCTTGCACCGTTCTGTTGCTTCTAGATCGACCGACATGC
>CAJQPF010000003.1 GCA_905480095.1 uncultured Flavobacteriales bacterium | reverse complement strand
GCTTCTGATGGTGGTCTATACAAGAGTGACAATGGAGGAGACAGTTATACGGAATGTAATTTTAATTACAACGTTACTCAATTTTATGGAATTGCGCATAGTGCCGGCGGTGCTGTGTTAGGAGGAACTCAAGATAATGGCTCTTTATTTATCCCTACGGGCGATTTCTTCTTAAGTGAGTTAAATGCTGTTGAAGTCCACGGTGGTGATGGATTTGATTGTTCGATAAGTCAAGTTACAGAGTCTTCAGAGCATACATACGCTTGGTTTGCTGCTTCTCAAAATGGTGGGCTTACACGTGGTACAATCACCCCCTCAGATTACTCTAATCTTGGCGGTTTCTATGACAATGATATTTCAGAGTTGATTGATGATCAAGGTGATTTGGGACAATTCTACACATGTTTGAGTTTATATGAAGACACAGAAGATGAGGACAGTGAACAACAGATCATCCTTGTTAACCCATATGGTGAGACTGTGACAGACAGTACGTTTACACTTGCTACAAATAGCCAAAACCTTTCTTTTGATTACACCCTTTCAGAAGGTGAGGAGTTGATGTTCTATGACACACTCATTCGTCCTGATCGTTTGTTAGCGTCTCCACTTGAAGAAGATCCTGATTATTTTTGGTTAGAAACACAAATAGCGCTTGAAGAGTTTATCTGTGTTAATGACACTCTGGGTGAAGATACAGTCCAGGTTATTCTTGAGATTATTCCCAACCTTGTTGATACAGTTGTGGTCGTTGATGGCATCGAATACGATATAACCCTAGACCTTGGAAACGATACTATTTTCGGTGAAGAAGTTCAATTTGATATTGTAGAGAATTGTGACACGATGTACTTTCACCCTGGTGATACGATTTATAATGAATCAGGTAGAATCCTCGTTCATGATCCTTACACTGCGATCCTTTCAATAGGATTTATAGGAAATCAAGGGGTTTGGATGACAAGGGAGGCGCTTAATTTTAATACAACTCCAGATTGGATTCGTTTAGGTGCAGCTCCAGGAGGTTTCAGTGGAACGAAGTCTATTGAATATGTTGTCAATGATGAAGAGCACGGTGGCGATGTCATGTTTGTGAGTGGATGGAATGGTACTTTGTATCGTTTTTCTGGCCTTAAAGATGTGTATTCTCAAGAAGATGTTGAGGAGCATGTTGTCATAGATCAAATCGTATCTTCTGCGGGCGGCGCAATCACAGGTGTGAGTGTTGACCCCAACAATGCGAATCACGTTGTCATTACAGTAGGGGGATATGGCGCTGTTGGGGCAGGTAAAGTTCGCGAGTCATGGGATGCCCTTTCTTCATCACCTACGTTCTCTAATATTTGGTCTGTTTCAGGTTTGGGAAATATGCCCATGTATGATGCGGTCATTGATTTCCAAGATGCATCGGGTGAAACTATAGTTGTAGGAACTGAGTACGGTGCTTTTGTCACAGATAACGGTGGGATTGATTGGACAATTTCTAACCTAGGAATGGCTTCAACTTCAGAATCTCTTACAGCGCCAATATTTGACTTGCAGCAACAATGGCGTTCTGATACAAGATGGAGCTCCCCTACAAATACAGGGGCGATCTACTCTGGAACGCATGGTCGTGGAATTTTCCGTTCAGACACCTTCTTAGGTTCGGAAGATGTTGCCTTTATTGATCCCAATCACCAAGATCTTCTTATTTACCCTAACCCTGTGAACGGGGCTTCTGTACAAATCAGTACAGCCGGTTTCTCAGGTGCTTCAGTAGAAATATACGATCTTCAGGGCCGTGTCGTTTATTCGGACAACGTTCAGGACAGTCAAGGTTCAGAAAGAATGATATTGGACGTGAGTACATTGTCTAACGGCACCTATGTGGTCCGTGTGGCAAGCCAGTACAAGTCTTTGGCTTCTAAATTGGTGATTCGACGCTAGTCAAAAATCACACGTATAAAAAAAGGAGATCCATTTGGGTCTCCTTTTTTGATCAATCATGTTTAGAAAAAAGCAATGCCTTAGGTATGTAAAGTAAGCATTCCTTTTTCAATTTTTGCGTAGCTGAAATGTGTAATCCAATCCCCGATGTTTATATAACGCGCTGGGGCGGACTTTTCTGAATCATTTGGAATCGTAAGGTCTAAGGGCAGATGTCTGTGCCCAAAAATAAAGGCATTCATGCTCGGGTCGGACTTGAGCATCCCTTGACAATATTGGTAAAGGTTTTCCTTTTCAGGAGATGTATATGGGCCTCCGCTTTTGCCGCCAGCGGAACGGCTGTTTTTTGAAAGCCGATTCGCCAGGCGTGTGCCTATATCTGGGTGGAGCCATCGAAACATGAATTGAGCGAGTTTATTCCGATACACTTTCTTGGTGAGTTTATACCCTCTGTCCCCAGGACCCAATCCATCTCCATGTCCTATCAGACATTTTAAACCATCCCATTCCCTCACAACAGGTGAGGTATGGATGTGGACGCCAAGTTCAGACTCAAGGTAGCCAAACGACCACAAATCATGATTTCCCAAGTGATAATGAACAGGAATTCCGAGGTCTGTAACCTTCGCTATGGCCCCCAACAGTCGTACCCCACCTTTCGGGACAACATTCTTATACTCAAACCAGAAATCAAATAAATCTCCAAGCAGGTGGATTTCTGTTGCAGGACCACTTGAGGCTATCCCCTGACCGAGTGAGACATCCTCAAGCCAGTTGATAAATTTTCTTTCCCTTGCGCGGCTTGATTCAATGTCGGGGACTCCGAGATGTAAATCTGATGCAAAATATACGCGGTGGCTCAAGATGTTAATTGTTGATGGTGGTGCTTACTTGAAGAGTTTTTCCAGTTCCGTTTCGAGAGCTCTGCCTCGTAAATGTGTCTCAATAATCACCCCGTCACGTCCAACGAGCAAAGCGTGTGGTATGCTTGAGATACCGTATGCGCGTGACGCAGCGTTTCCCCACCCTTTTAAGTCACATACGTGATATGGCCAAACCAACCCATCTTTTTCTATGGCATTCTTCCATTTGTCTAGATTGCTATCTAATGAAACTGAGAAGACTTCAAATCCTTGCGAATTATACTTTTCGTAGGCTTTAACAACTGCAGGATTTTCTCTTCTACATGGACCGCACCATGATGCCCAGAAATCAAGTAGAACGACTTTGCCTCTTAAGTCGCTTAATTTCCTGACATTCCCATCGGGGTCAGCCATAACAATGTCAAGTGCTTCATCACCTGCAGCATATTGTCCATTTTTGCGATTGGTCTTTTTGGGTGGAGGTTGATTGGGAATGGTTCTTGCAGTTGTTGACGCATCGTACTTCTTCTTGAGCATCATGTAATAGTCAGAATCACTAAATGATGTCGCCAAAGACTTGAGAACGGATTTATATGCTGCAGCATGCTTCTCGATCTTCAGTGGTTCAAGTGCAGCAAGTGTTGCAGGGTGGCCTTCATTTTCTTTAATAAAGGTGAGGCTTGTTTTATCAATCTCAGCGATGAGCATTTTCATTGCTTTATTCGCTTCTGTTTTTTGTTCGTTCGAAAGTGTACTTATTGCTGTTTGGCTGTCTAGAAGTGAATCCTGAAGTGGCATGATAACAGCGTAAAATTCAGCCAGTAGGCTGCTCTCTTGAGATCCTTCAATCAATGCATCAGTAAGATACTTATTCTCTAAGGGTATGGTTGCTTGAATGTTTGGCGCTTCTGTTGAATCAGTGATCAATACAAGCGGCCATCTTTTATTTATGATTACTTGATGAAATCCTCTTGCGAGTGGGACTTCGGGGGTGACAAAGAAATCTCCGTTCTCGGTCGTTGTGCCTTCAGCAACTTTGACCAAAGATCCATTTTTAAAACTTCGTAAGATTATACTTGCTCCAACGTCTACACCCGTTAACTTGCCTGAAATGGTTCCTGCATTTTCTGGAGCATTGTTTCCGAAATTGGCACATCCGCTGATTAAGATGCCCGAAGTCATGGCGAGGAATAAAATACGAAGTGGAGTAAATTTCATGCGAGTCATTTTCTTTTTGCAATTTCTTTTGCAAATATCGTGGATTGAAGCCATTCGTCAACGTGTTTTTCAAGCGCTTCTTTTTTGTGCCACTTCACCACGATAGGTATGACGATAAGTGGAATGCCTTTTAACGCTGACGTATATGGTTTTATTCTTTCAGCATCTTTTGCCGTAGTCACGATTCCATCTAGTTTTTCAGATCGGATACAGGTGACCCAATCTAAAATATCTTTTTGCTTAAATTGATAATGATCGGGATAAGATTGTCTCCTTACGACTGTCCAATTGTCTAACAAACCATCTATAAACCTTTCTGGCGAAGCAATTCCAGAAACAGCAAGTACCCTCGGTTTGTCAGATTTAAACGACTCTTTCTTAACGGTATTTAGGGCGTTTGATGCGGATGACATAAAGGTCGAGAAGACGTGTTGCGTAGATGTGTTTTTTGCAAGTGCAGGAATCATATCCTCCGAATGACATCGGGTATAGATCCAAACATCGAATTTACTGGCCCTGCTTTTTAGATCTCTTAAATCTCCACCTGGCAGAAGCGATGACATGTTGAGTGGCCTTTCGGAATCTATCAGAAGTACTGAAAGATCCGGTTTCAGCGCCCTGTGTTGTAGACCATCATCTAGAACGACGACTTTTACTTCAGGTTTTTCTTTTGCAATCCGAGCGATTCCAAGGATTCGATCTTCACACACAGCAACCGAGTTGAGTGGATGCAATGATTTTAACAATGAAGGTTCATCACCGACATTACGCCAATCGCTGTCTTCTAAAACCCATCTAAAACCTTTTGTATTCCTTCCATAGCCTCGGCTTAATAAGGCAACGTATTGCGCTCCACCTAATTTTTCTGACACGATTGAAAGGAAGGCAGAAGCATGTGGTGTTTTCCCAGTGCCTCCCACATGGATGTTGCCAATGACAAGTGTAGGTATTGCGCCAGTTTGGCTTTTTAGAAACCCTGAATCATATAAAAAATGACGTATCACTAAAGTTGCAGCATATAATGCTGTAAGAGGAGATAGAACGAGCCTCTTTAGTGTCTTAGTAAGTATCTTAGTCGTCATGGAATCTCAGAACGCATTCAAGGTACGCGACATTACGCAAGTGTTAGAAGAATGGGCACCTACAATTTTACAAGAGTCATATGATAACTCTGGATTACTTGTAGGTGACCTGTCAGCAAAAGTAACAAAAGTTTTAATCTCATTAGATTGCACAGAGGAGGTTGTTGCAGAAGCAGAGCGGGAAGGCGCGGAGTTAATTGTCAGCCATCATCCCATTATTTTTTCAGGTCTTAAAAAATTGACCGGGAATACATATGTTGAGAGAACAGTACTCAGAGCAATAAAATCAGGTATCGCTCTCTACGCCATTCATACCAACCTTGACAATGTTGCGTCAGGTGTGAATTTTGAGCTAGCCACTGCCCTTGGATGTGTTCCTGAATCTTTGAAAATCTTGAAGCCAAAATCCGACCTCTTACATCGCGTGACTGTTTATTGTCCCAACACGTTTGCAGACAAAGTGAGGAACGCCATGTTTCAAGCTGGTGCTGGAAGTATTGGAGATTATGACAGATGTAGTTTTAATTTAGTTGGCGAAGGCACCTTCCGTCCTAGCTCTGATTCTACACCCTTTGTAGGAGAAAAGGAGCAAGATCACACTGAGCCAGAAACAAAAATTGAATTATTGGTGGAGAAGAGGCTGTCCAGAAGAGTTGTAGAAGCTGCTGCAAATGTTCATCCCTATGAGGAAATGGCATATTTCATCACTCCTTTAGAAAATAAAGATGAAAATATTGGCGCAGGGATGATTGGGAAATTGCCTCAGCCTATGAAGTGGGAAGCGTTTCTTGATCACGCAAAAAACGCACTTCAAGCGACCCATATTAAGCACACAGATCCAGTGAGTGAATTTGTGTCAACCATTGCAGTTTGTGGTGGTTCCGGCTCTTTTTTGTTGTGCGATGTAATCGGTAAGAAAGCGGATGTGTTTCTGTCTTCAGACTTCAAATATCATGAGTTTTTTGATGCTGATGGGAAGATATTAATTGCAGATGTAGGTCATTATGAGAGTGAATGGCGAACAAGTACGTTGATTGCCAACGTTATCAAGCAGAAATTTACTAAATTCGCGGTCCGTTTAGCTTCAAGCAACACGAACCCTGTTAAAATCCGTTGATTTACAACAAAATATCCTATGGCCACAACAAAAAAGACCCTTACTGCAGAAGATAGACTCCGCGCTTTGTATGATTTACAACTCATCGACAGTCGCATCGACCGTATCCGAGTAATACGAGGTGAGCTTCCCTTGGAAGTTGAAGATCTAGAAAATGACATTGCAGGGATTTCTACTCGACTTGCAAAAATGGAGGAGGAGAACGACACCGTTACACAGCGAATTTCTGCATATCAAATTCAGATCAAGGACAGTCAAGCCCTTATCGATAAGTATACTGAGCAACAGAATAACGTCCGTAACAATCGTGAGTTTGAGTCTCTTAATAAAGAGATGGAATATCAAACGCTCGAGATCGAATTATGTGAAAAGCGAATACGTGAGTGCAAAGCACAACAATCTCAGAAATCTGAGATTTTAGAAGCGATGCGAATAAAAAGCAAGCAAAGACAAGCAGATCTTGATTCTAAACAATCAGAATTACAAGAAATCATCGCCGAGACTCAAGCCGAAGAAGAAGTTCTTCAGAAGCAAAGTGACAAGATGTCTAAGTCAATAGATGACCGCTTGCTTCTTACATACTCGCGTATAAGATCAGCAGCCAAAAATGGTCTTGCTGTCGTTCCTATTGAGCGTCAAGCGAGTGCTGGAACCTTCATCAAGATTCCACCACAGCGCCAAATTGATATTGCACTTCGTAAGCAAATTATTGTTGACGAGCACAGTGGACGTATTCTCGTTGATAAAGCGCTTGCTGAAGAAGAGCGTGAGCGTATGGATACCCTCATGAACAAAGAACTTAAGAAGCTCAAGAAGTAAGCTGTTTATTTCTTACGAACTTATTTAAAGTCAAAAAGGGTCCGCTATTCAGCGGGCCCTTTTCTTGAATTCTGTTCGTTGAGTGTGCGTACGTTATTTATCTCTACTCAGAGTCTTTTTCCGGCACCGATGGAAAACATGCCCATGCTGCGTGACAGGTTTGCTGGGTCACCTTGTAGCTCAGGGTCTAGGAAGTATAGGTCTTCTTCAAACCAACTTCTTGTCCAAGCTGCACCCACATACCAATCTTCATTTCTGAATTCAATACCTAGGCTTGCTTTATAACGTGTTCCATTTGACATGACTCCTGACTCCATGGAATACGGTGATGTCACCATTCCCGTGCCAGAGCGTATCCTCCAGTTTTTCGCAACCCGCATCTCTAGACCGATGCGCACCTCGTGTATTCTGTTGTAACTCGCTTCTACAGATTCATTTTCTGCTTCGAAATCATATCCGTTAGAAAGCCAGCTGTCTACATCTTTCAGTTTTCCGTTCGAAAGGTTTGTTGTTTCGTAATCGGCCGACAAGAGCGCAATCTTTCCAATTAAAAAGGATCCACTTACAATCGTTTTTGATGGCGTAACTATGAGGTACTCGTACCCACCTTCAGGCGAGTCTGCGGTATACACATCCCCGTCTTTCCACCTACTATTTACCGACCTGCTGTATGTGTCGGTAAGTTTTAATCTTGTGGGACTGTGCCAAGCAAAACCAACTCTCATCCATTTTGAGATGTTTGCGATTATACCTATTCGACCTATGATTCCTGTTCCTTCCACAACCAGTGATTCGTAATAGGTCCATTGAGCGAGATCAGTCCCAGGATCAAGTGGTGTTTCAGTATGTCTGGAGTCCTCAGAAAAATAGACTTTCGACGTTCCTACAGTGGCTCCGATGCTGATTCGATCTCTAAATGTTCCCCCAAACGAATATTGCGTCTCACCCATATTCCCTGACCGTTCTATAGTGCGATCGACCATCACTGGGGCATCTGTTGCAAAAGGTGTGACGTAATTATAATTGTCCTCTCCATCAGGATCTAACAAGTATGTATACCAAGCCAGAGATGCGGTGAATGGATATTCTCCATTGTTTAAATCTTCGTTGTAAACCCCTGTGGCCAAACCTTGAAAGACCCCCAGCAAGCTTTGTTGAAATTCAGCATTCTCAAGTTTCAATACCTGATTGAATATCGCCCGTTTGTGATGGGATATTGCCACAGTGACAAATGGCCAGTCTGGATTTACGCTTGGAATCGTTAAAGCCAGCCCAATTGATCCTACCCTGGCCGAGAGGTCATTTTCAGTTTGGGGCAAGCTGATCGAGCTGCTTAGAGATGTTTTCGTTTTGCTTGAATGTAGCCCCATAGAAAGACTCACATCACCTCTTCGATACATGCCTATTCCCGCAGGGTTTATGACTGAACACGCGAGGTCTGCACCCAGCGAGCCGTAAGCGCCTCCCATCCCAGTAGTTCTTATTGAGCCCAGGGATTCAGTTAAACTGTATCGCAGCACATCCGTCTCGTTTTGGGCTGAAAGTGTGTGGAAGGGAAACAGTGAAACAAAAGCAAACATTACAAGTCCCCCCGCACGCTTTATTTTGCATGTCATATAATCATTCATCATATGAAGGTTTAAGGGCGTCTTCCGCCAGTGCGGTTCGATGAATTACCGGATTTCCCGCTGTTCGATCGACTTCCTGAATTGCGAGTGGAAGTTCCGCTTGATCTCGAATTTGAATTGTTTGTATTCGAACGGGAATTGATAACCGGTGAAGTTGAACGGCTCGGGGTGTTTTCCCGGGTGGAAGTATTCGTTCTTGGGGTTCTCGTTGTGTTCGATCTGACGCTTTCCGAAGATGTTCTTTCCGAAGACGAATATGGCGTCTCCCAATTCCAAATCGACCTGTTCTTTTTCGCAGACGGTTTGTCGCTTGTGGTATTCACATCAGGTTGCACTTCCTCAGTACGGTTTGTTCTAAGTCGCCCTCCAGTGTAATTGCTATTTGTCAAAGTCCCTGTGAGTAAGGGTGTTCTTGGCCCCACGAGTATTGAGCTCGTGTTATATGTTTCTCCTCCAGAATATGATCCTGAGCCGTAGTAACCTCCACCGTATCCGTAGTTGTTGCCGTAACCGTAGTTGTTCCAGTAATTGTTGTTTCCGTACCCAAAATTGTTTCCGTATCCGTAGTTGTTCCAGTAGTTGTTGTTTCCGTATCCGAAGTTGTTTCCGTACCCACAGTTATTCCCGTAGCCGAAGTTGTTTCCGCCAAATGGGTTGAAATATGCACCCAAACCGAGCCCTCCGAATTGGTTGAAGTTGCCCATGCCCGATGGATAATTGTCGAATGCGTTGTTGTTGTCGTTTGAATTTTCGTAATAGTAGTCGTCCGAATCGAAGCTCTGGAGATCCTTCGATGCAAATGCGAGATACTCTGCATCTGTGATAAATTCCTCGCCAGATGTGAGATACAGCTCATCAGATTCAAGCGAACTGGATAGGTTTGGCCCCATGCTGCACCCTACAAATGCCATTACAGGCAGTAAGGCGAAAGGCAATTTGAAAATTTGTACAGGTAAATTCATATCTTATAGATTAGCAAGGTAATCAAATTCGTACTTTCGCAGAGTGTAAAGTTACACGATTAAAGAATTACACAAACCGTACCAAACTCAATATGGCAAAGAAGTTAACTCCTAGAAGCGAAGACTACAGCAAGTGGTATAACGAAATTGTTGTTGATGCAGACCTTGCGCAGCACTCTGATGTGAAGGGATGTATGGTAATTAAACCTTATGGTTATGCCATATGGGAGAGAATGAAAGATGTCCTGGATGGGATGTTTAAGGAGACGGGACATATGAATGCCTATTTCCCGCTTTTCATTCCGAAGAGCTATCTTTCAAAAGAGGCTGCTCACGTCGAAGGTTTTGCAAAAGAGTGCGCTGTCGTGACACATTATCGTTTGAAAAATGACCCCAATGGTGGAGGACTTATTGTAGATCCTGATGCGAAACTTGACGAAGAGCTGATTGTAAGGCCTACTTCAGAAACCATTATTTGGAATACCTACCGCAAGTGGATTCAGAGCTACCGAGACCTTCCACTTCTGATTAATCAATGGGCAAATGTGGTGCGTTGGGAAATGCGTACCCGTTTGTTTTTAAGGACGACAGAGTTTCTATGGCAGGAGGGACATACGGCACATGAAACCGAGCAGGAAGCGCAAGAAGAAACGCGCCAGATGTTAGAAATCTATGCCAAATTCACGGAAGGATGGATGGCGATGCCTGTGATTAAAGGCAACAAAACTGAAAGTGAGCGGTTTGCGGGAGCGCTTGATACGCTGTGTATTGAGGCAATGATGCAGGATGGTAAGGCCCTTCAGGCTGGGACGTCGCACTTTTTAGGCCAAAACTTTGCACGTGCATTCGATGTAAAATTTGCCACAAAAGAGGGCAAGCAAGAGTTGGTATGGGCGACTTCTTGGGGCGTCTCTACACGGTTAATGGGTGCGCTTGTGATGACGCACTCAGATGATGCCGGTCTCGTTCTCCCTCCCAAGCTTGCGCCTATTGAAGTGGTTATCGTACCCATTTACAAAGGTCCAGAGCAAATGGATGAAATCGTTGCGAAGTGCAAAGAGATAGAATCCGAGTTGCGTGATGCAGGAATACGTGTCAAGCTCGATGCGGATGATTCAAAACGTTCAGGTTGGAAATTTGCTGAGTATGAACTCAAGGGCGTGCCTCTTAGGTTGGCTGTGGGCCCTCGTGACCTTGAGAAGAACTCGTGCGAACTCGCCCGCCGAGATACGCGCACGAAATCTTTTGAACCGCTCGAGGGGATCGCGGAAACAATTAAAACCCTTCTCGACACCATTCAATCCGATCTATTTACATCAGCTTCAGAAAGATTAACTTCAAACACTGTCGAAGTGGACAATTGGGATGATTTTAAAAAGCAGGTAAATAACGGTCAGTTTGTGATGGCGCATTGGGATGGCACATCCGAAACAGAGGATTTAATCTCACAGGAGACGAAAGCTTCAATTCGATGTCTTCCTTTTGATGGAGACTTAACTCCGGGATTATGTATAAAGACAGGGAATCCAAGTGCTCGCAGGGTTCTTTTTGCAAAGGCATATTAAATTCTCTGTAGTTTCTTGTGATAACAGAATCTCTTACTATCTTTGCGCACCTATTTGGCCCGTTCGTCTAGGGGTTAGGACGCCAGGTTTTCATCCTGGTAGCAGGGGTTCGAATCCCCTACGGGCTACCAAAAAAGACCTAAACGGGTCTTTTTTTATGCCCTGAAAGTACTGATTTCACTG
>CAJQPF010000002.1 GCA_905480095.1 uncultured Flavobacteriales bacterium | reverse complement strand
GCTTCTGTTGTAGAATTGATTCATACTGCAACTTTAGTGCATGACGATGTTGTTGATGAAAGTAACCTGAGGCGTGGCTTCTTTTCTATCCAAACACTTTGGAAAAAGAAAGTTGCTGTACTTGTCGGTGATTATTTGCTTTCCCGAGGACTACTCACCGCGGTAGACGCTGAGGCGTTTGACTTGTTGAAACTCACTTCGAAAGCTGTGAAAGAAATGAGTGAAGGGGAACTTTTACAAATTGAAAAAGCGCGTCATCTCAATATCACAGAGGACATTTATTTTGAGATCATCCGAAGAAAAACCGCATCGCTAATTTCTGCGTGCTGTGCTTGTGGCGCTGCTTCAACTGGTGCAAGCCAGACGCAGATTGAAACAATGTGGATCTTTGGAGAAAAAACGGGGCTGGCCTTTCAAATAAAAGATGATTTACTTGATTTAGGTGACGGAAAAAAAACAGGGAAACCAACTGGACAAGACATCCGGGAGAAGAAATTAACACTGCCTCTCATACATACACTTGAAAAGGCGGATCGCAGAACCCGGAAGCGTATACTTAAACTGGTGAAACGAGCCCCTAAAGATCCGAAGGCAGTGAACGAGGTCATTCAGGCTATTCTGCAAGGCCCAGGTCTTGAATATGCAAGAACTAAAATGACCGAATTAAGAAATGAAGCGGTTGAAATGCTTGATGTATTTGAAGATACTGAAGCACGTAAAGCTTTAATTAATATGCTTGATTTTACGATTGAACGAAACCGATGAAGACGAAAGGGCATGTCACATTATGGATGTTTGTCTTTGCGACAATCGGTTGTGGAGACACTGGGTATAAAGGCCGGACCGTTGAGGTGACCTCGACATGGCACAACGGCAATGTGAAAGAGGAAAGAGTATCACTAAAAGGGGATACCGTTGAGGTTATTTCTTATTATAATAATTTTAAGATACAAACACGTGGCAGGGTTGTAAGCAGGGATGGCGCGGATTTGAAAATTGAGTGTTGGGAGACATTCTATCCTGATGGCAAAAAATGGTCCATGAATTGTTTTTCAAACGGTGTTACTGACGGCACGTACCAAACTTGGCACCCAAATGGCATGGTGAACATTTTGGGGCATTACAGTCAGGGATTTGAAACTGGGATTTGGCAGTTCTCCGACAGCACCGGGGTGGTGATAAGAGAATTTGATGCAACACCTGGATAAGGTATCGCTGGATAAGGTTTTACACATTTTCACGTTGAGGAGAAAACAACTGTCAAGTCAAAGGTGACAGGTGGGTTTTTACCTTGCAACTGGCACGCTTTTGTGCACTTTACTCTCGAACATCCTCTTTTCATGTCATTATTTAAAACAACTGTATTGCGTATCTCCTCTCTCCTTGGATCGTGTGTCTTGTTTTGTGGATTTGGCATTTTTGCAAATGATGATGCTTCTTCTGAAGACTACATTGACAAGTGGAAAAAAGAAGCCGTTTCTCAAATGATCGAATACAACATCCCTGCGAGTATTACGCTTGCTCAAGGGATTCTAGAAAGCGGAAACGGGGTAAGTCAATTGGCTCTGAAATCTAACAATCACTTCGGAATTAAATGTCACAGTGATTGGGTCGGCGGCCGAACGTATCATGACGACGATGAAAAAGGGGAGTGTTTCAGAGTGTATGACCACCCCAAAGACAGCTATGAAGACCACAGTAAGTTCTTGCTGAAGAGTCGATACGCGATGTTATTTGAACTGGCGCTCGATGACTATAAAGGATGGGCAAAAGGGTTGAAAAAATGTGGTTATGCGACAAACCCTCAATACGCTGAAAGACTGATCACGTTAATTGAACGCCACAACTTAAATGTACTTGATGTAGAAGGACATGATGCGCTAGCAGAAGTAGGAAAGGGTGAAGCAAAGGTCAACACTGAAGTTGTGAAAGAACAACAAGTGATTTCTGACCGACTTGGTTCTGCATCAAAAGCAAGAGAAGCCAGGAATTCTCCTATAAATGATGGTGGAGCTAGGCGAATCAGAACAACTGAACACGGGATTCAATTTGTTTTCGCACGTGAAGGAGACACCCAAAAAAGCTTGGCAAAGGAACTCGACATGATGCCTTGGCAGTTCCGCAAATACAATGGCGTTTCTAAAAGTCATGTATTCAATCTGGAGGACAAGATTTACCTACAGCCCAAGAAGAATCATGCTGCATATACTTGGCATACTGTTCGTCAAGGCCAAACCATTTGGGATATCTCTCAGATATATGGCATTAAAACGTCTGCAATCATTCGTAAAAACAGACTCAATCCAAATGAATCATTACAGGTTGGCACCAAATTGAGCTTACAATGGCCGTTAGATAAAGAGGGAGAACTTCCGTGGTACGCGAAGCTCATAAACCCAAAGGAGAGTTGATTGAACGCCGATAAAGTGCGTAAATATCAAATTTCTCTGAACTACCTTAGCGAGGTATTTAATTAAGAAAAAAATGCCTTTTTATCAGCAACTGGGGGATATTCCCAATAAGCGACATGTTCAGTTTCGCAAAAAAGATGGAAGTCTTTACCGTGAACAGGTTTTCGGAACAGCGGGGTTTATAGGGATTACTTCGATCCTATATCATTACAACAACCCGACGATGGTGAAGGACGTTCAGGGCAGTGTTGATGTTCGACCTAAAATGGCCGTCGAATGTAACTTACACTCAAGAAAACTAGAGGGGTTTAATGTCACCCCGGGCAAGGATTATCTAGACTCTCGCGTCCCCATAATGTTCAATTCGGACCTCACCATTGAACTCGCATCTCCTCCGAAAATTGAAGATGAGGTTTTCTATAAAAACTCCGATCAAGCTGAAACGATTTTCGTTCATCATGGAAGCGGGGTTTTGGAAACGATGTTCGGGAATCTTGTTTTCGGTAAGGGGGATTATTTGGTCATCCCGAAGGGGATTATTTACCGATTTAAATTCAATTCTGATGACAACAGGCTCTTTATCGTGGCTTCTACGGCGCCTGTTTTCACACCCAAACGTTATCGAAATAATTTCGGACAACTCTTAGAGCACAGTCCATATTGTGAACGTGACTTCCGAACTCCAAGTGAGCTCGTCGTGCATGAAGCGTTGGGTGATTACCTCGTGAAAATTAAGAAAAATGGGTTGATTCACGATTATATCTATGCTGCCCACCCCTTCGATGTTGTGGGTTGGGATGGGTTTTTATTCCCCTATGCATTTAACATCAAAGATTTCGAACCCATAACCGGCCGAATTCACCTCCCCCCTCCCACACACCAAACCTTTGAAGCTGCAGGGTTTGTGATTTGCAGTTTTGTACCAAGACTTTACGATTACCATCCTGATTCTATCCCAGCTCCATACAATCACAGCAACATCGACTCGGATGAGTTGCTTTACTATGTTGATGGAGACTTTATGAGCAGAGTGGGTGTGAAGCCAGGTCAACTTACGCTTCATCCGGCTGGTATTGTTCACGGTCCACATCCCGGAACGATAGAACAGAGCATCGGAAAGAAAGAAACGCCTGAAACGGCGGTAATGGTGGACACATTTAAACCGCTTCATCTCACGCAACAAGCACTTGACTTAGAAGACCCCGATTACTACAAATCTTGGGTGACGAAATAAAATAAATATGTCAGAAAACACAATCCCTCAACTTGACAAGATTCTACCGGAAGCCTCAGACTTTCTACCCCTA
This sequence comes from uncultured Flavobacteriales bacterium, assembly GCA_905480095.1. Taxonomy (GTDB): domain Bacteria; phylum Bacteroidota; class Bacteroidia; order Flavobacteriales_D; family Sanyastnellaceae; genus UBA974. The sequence goes on along the minus strand of CAJQPF010000002.1, from coordinate 23,453 downwards.
CTGGGGACAGATTATGTTGAATTTATTGTCGGAAATGCAAAGCAAAGCGCATTCTACTATATGACTGCTTGGGGGTTTCAGCCTCACGCATATAAGGGGCTTGAAACGGGCAGCACAGATTCTGTTTCATATGTCCTTAAACAGAATAAAATCACCCTCGTCCTCACGACACCTCTTCGGCCCGGAGGTGACTTAAATAGACATCTTAACGACCACGGTGACGGTGTAAAAACCATAGCGCTTTGGGTTGAAGATGCAAAAAAGAGTTGGGAGGAGACGACAAAAAGAGGGGCAAAAAGCGCATTCGAACCTGAGGTTCGAAAAGACGCCAATGGTTAAATCGTGCTCAGCGCCATTCACACCTATGGAGAAACAATTCATGTATTCGTAGAGAGGCACAATTACAACGGTGTATTTATGCCGGGTTATCGCGCCTGGAATCCCGATTACCAACCTGTCGACACGGGACTGTTGTACATCGACCACATGGTCGGCAATGTGAACTGGGGAGAAATGAATACGTGGGGTAAGTTTTATGCCGAGGTGATGGGGTTTGCCCAAATTATTTCTTTCGATGACAAGGACATCTCTACTGAATACACTGCGCTTATGTCCAAGGTCATGAGCAATGGGAACGGTCGAATTAAGTTTCCGATTAACGAACCTGCAAAAGGGAAAAAGAAATCGCAAATAGAGGAATACATTGAATACTATGGAGGTTCGGGGTGCCAACACATCGCAGTTGCAACAAACGACATCATTAAAACCATCACAGCCCTCAAATCCAGGGGTGTAGATTTCTTATATGTTCCAGACAATTATTACGACGACATTCTAGACCGTGTTGGAGATATTGACGAAGACATTGAAGGGTTAAGAAAACTCGGGATTCTCATTGACAGAGATGAAGACGGTTACTTGCTTCAGTTATTTACAAAACCGGTGTTAGACAGACCGACAATGTTTTTTGAGATTATTCAGAGAAATGGCGCCACTTCATTTGGAAAAGGGAATTTTAAAGCGCTGTTCGAAGCCATAGAGCGCGAACAAGAAAACCGCGGTACGTTATAATTTTGAGACCTCTTCTTCAAGTTGACCAGTTAGGAGTCGCGTTCGAAAAAACAGTCATCTCTGGGGTGTCCTTCAACGTATATGAAGGAATGACTACGGCAATTGTTGGAGAATCGGGGTCGGGGAAGACGGTGACTTCTACAGCGATCATGGGGCTCCTTCCATCAAATGGAAGGGTCATTGAAGGTCACGTAAAAGGGATGGACGGGGTGACATGGGTAGCGTCTGATAAAAAGCCGATTACACCAGTGGGGAGAGAAATTAGCATGGTTTTTCAAGACCCAATGTCTTCCTTAAATCCATCCATGAAAGTAGGTGAACAAGTGGCTGAACCATTGGCAGTACACATGGGGTTAGACCGATCTGATGCGATGAAAAGAGTCATCGCGCTTTTCAAAGAGGTCGAATTGCCCGAGCCAGCAATCGCGATATATAAATATCCCCACGAGTTAAGCGGAGGTCAAAAACAGCGCGTCATGCTCGCGATTGCACTTGCTTGCAACCCCAAGATTCTTGTCGCTGACGAGCCTACAACCGCATTAGATGTAACAGTTCAAAAAACCATTTTAGAATTGTTACTTCGTCTTCAGAAAGAGCGTGATTTAGGGATCCTTTTCATAACACATGATCTTGATGTCGTCAGGGATATTGCAGATTATGTCGTCGTTATGAAAGATGGGGAGATTGTTGAACAAGGAAAGTGTATCGCAGTTTTAGACAAGCCCACCCACCCATATACTTTGGACTTACTGAATGCCAAACCCAAAAGAAACGACAGTCAAATTGAAGACATCAACAAAGAAGCACGGCCCTTGATTGAAGTTAAAAATTTGGAGCTGACGTATATCACAAAAAAGAACTGGTTTGGAAAAGTTAAAGAAAGATTTACGGCCGTGAAGGATGTGAATCTAAAAATACTGCCTGGAGAACGCTTAGGTCTGGTGGGTGAAAGCGGGTGTGGAAAATCAACTTTGGGAAAGTTGATGTTGGGGCTTGAAATTCCTAACAAAGGGGCTGTGATTTGGAAGGGGGTCGAACTGAATCTTAACAACACGCAAATGATGAAGGCATTTCGTCGAGATGCGCAACCGGTATTTCAAGACCCCTTCAGTGCATTAAATCCAAGAATGTCTATTGGAAACGCGTTATGTGAAGCAATCGGCACCACCGAAAACGGTGACGCGCTGTCAGCATTAAAAAAAATGGAGATGGCTCGCAATCTCCTTGTGGAAGTTGGGTTGAACAAAGAGGACACGGACAAATATCCGGCATCTTTTAGCGGAGGGATGAGACAGCGCATCGTACTTGCTAGAGCATTGGCTGTAAAACCTGCGCTTCTCATATTGGATGAGAGTGTTTCAGCACTAGATGTTAGAATCCAAGCCCAAATATTATCGTTGCTTTCTGACATTCAAAAAAGAAGATCACTTGCGTACATGTTTATTTCTCATGATTTAAATGTGATACATGCCGTGTGCGATAGGGTGATTGTAATGAAAGATGGAGGAATTATAGAAGAAGGTCCCGCAGAAAAGATTTTTAACTCCCCTTCTAATTCATACACAAAGCACTTGTTAGAAAGCCGTCCAGGAAGGCGCAAATTGACTGCGTAAATCCGTCGCCTGGTGCTTAATTTGGCTTCATGAGTGATGTCAACAAAGAAGCAATGATTCTATCGAATCTAAATGATGGGTTTTTAACCCTTACCATCAACAGGCCAAGTCAACTTAACGCACTGAACAGCAATGTTATAAGAGATCTATCTCTGTTAATTGAGGAGGCACAATCTAGGCCCGAGGTACGTGTGATTATACTGACTGGAGCAGGAGAAAAAGCGTTTGTCGCGGGTGCCGACATTGTGGAATTTGCCGAATTCTCTCCTGATCAAGCAAAAGATTTGGCCGCTTTGGGTCAGTCCAGTCTCTTTGATAGAATAGAAAGAAGTGCAAAACCTGTGATTGCTGCGGTCAATGGATTTGCACTGGGTGGGGGATTAGAATTGGCAATGGCTGCGCACATACGCGTGGCATCAACCAACGCTAAGTTAGGGCTTCCTGAGGTTTCACTTGGCGTCATTCCAGGTTATGGGGGAACTCAGAGATTGGCTCAACTTGTCGGAAAGGGCAAGGCCATGGAAATGGTGTTAAGTGCAGGCATGATGAGTGCGGAAGAGGGTTTGGCATGTGGTTTGGTAAATAAGGTTGTGGAACAAAGTGAATTAATGGATGAAGTCCTGAATATGGCGAAGAAGATTGGCCGCAACGCACCTACTGCGCTCGTGGGGGCCATTAAATCTATTCTGGCCGGTTATACGGATGGCACAGATGGACATCAAGTTGAAATCAATGAATTTGCAAAGTGCTTTGGCACTGAAGATTTCCGAGAAGGGACGACTGCATTTATTGAAAAACGTCGTGCAAAATTTCCAGGAAAATGAGTGTAAAAGTCGCTGTGATTAACGATGGGAAGCATCAACTGCCCCAGTATAGTACGCCACAAAGTGCAGGGTTGGATTTACGTGCCTCATTAGACCAGCCCGTCGTGCTTCAACCTGGGGAACGCAGCCTGATTCCTACTGGCATCAAGTTGGCCTTGCCCCCTGGGATGGAGGCCCAGGTGAGACCTAGGTCTGGACTGGCTTACAAACATGGTGTCACAGTATTAAATGCACCTGGCACCATAGACGCAGACTATAGAGGAGATATCGGGGTTATACTTGTGAATCATGGGAATGTCGCGTTCACTGTTGAAGACGGATCGAGAATCGCTCAGATTGTGCTTGCAAAATATGAGCAAGTGGAATGGAATGAAGTCCGTGAACTCACCGGTACAGATCGGGGAGATGGCGGTTTTGGGAGTACAGGTATTAAATAAAAGAGAAAAGCAAAAGATGAACATTATCATTCCAATGGCAGGAAGAGGAAGCAGGCTTCGTCCTCACACCCTAACAACACCTAAGCCGTTAATCCCCATTGCTGGCATTCCTATCGTGGAACGACTCGTGGAAGACATCGTTAGAACGCTTCCTGTGGCTGTAAAGAAAATCGCTTTTGTCACTGGGCGGTTTGGTGAAGAATGTGAGAAGGATCTGCTTGAAGTTGCGCGTCGTTTAGGTGCGGAAGGTATTATTTGCTATCAAGATGAGCCCCTGGGAACGGCACATGCTATTCTTTGTGGTGCAGAATGTTTAGAGGGTCCAGTCGTTGTCGCATTCGCCGACACACTTTTTCGAGCGGACTTCTCAATTAACCCCGAAGCAGATGGCGTTCTTTTCGTTCAAAAGATTCAAGATCCATCAGCATTCGGTGTGATCGTCACTGACGAAAGTGGTGGAATCATAGATTACGTTGAAAAGCCTCAAGAATACGTAGGTGACCTTGCAATGATTGGCATTTACGCTTTCAAAGATGGCGCAAGACTTAAGAAAGAATTAGATTATCTCATCGACAATGACATTCAGCTTTCTGGCGAATATCAACTCCCCGACGCTCTGAGAAATATGACCAAGTCTGGTTTAACTTTTATTCCTGGGGAAGTGCTTGAGTGGATGGATTGTGGGAATAAAAAGGTGACGGTTGAGACAAATCGCAGGGTTCTAGAAATACTTTCCGCTGAAGGGCGGCTTCACAATGAAAACGGAATTGATGCGACAGCTCAAATTACAGATAGTGTCATTACGCCCCCATGTTACATCGGCCCAGGGGTGAAAATTAACCGATCGATTATAGGTCCACATGTCAGTCTAGGAGAGAACTCAAAGGTTGATGGATCTGTCATTAGCGATGCGTTGATTCAGGGAAACACACACATCGAAAATGCAAATTTAAAGGGTGCGATGATCGGCGCAAAAGCTTCCATTTTTGGCAAGACAAAAGACTTAAGTATTGGAGACTTTTGTACTTTGGGGAATCCTGAAAAATAAACTGTGAAGCAACTCCTTACATATAGCGTATTAGGCTTTTTCCTCCTCAACACGATTGGCTGTTCTGGTGGAAAACATGTCTTAACAAATGGCGGCGTTTTATCTGAAACGTTGCAACGTAATTATTTTGAAGGATCCCACCACCTCCTTAAGGGCGACAAAGAAGCAGCGTACGCAAGTTTCTTAAGATGCGCCGATGAAGCGCCTGAGGTTGCTTCTTTTCATTACGATCTTGCTCGAATTGATTTTGACTTAGGTCGATATGAGTCCGCTACAGCACAATTTGATCGAGCAATAGAGATTGAGCCCGACAACGATTGGTACAGATATCACAGGGCGCGAGCGCTCGTCTTGACTGGGAATTATGATGCCGCACAAGTAGATTTCGAGGTTTGGATTAACGCAAGACCAGGAGATTTAGAAGCTCTCAGAGAATGCTCTGATCTTTTTATTTCAGCTTCACAGCCATGGCACGCATATCAACTTTTAATATTTTACGAAGAAGAAATCGCGAGGAATGTCGATGTAAGATTAGATCAATTTGCGCTTATCTCACACGCCAATATCGAAATTGAGAGCTTTGAACTTTTCATAAATCGTTCCGCTTTGGAGTTCCCAAATGAACCCACTTTTGCTTTACATCGGGGTCTTTTGGCTGCATTTAATAAGGATTATGAACGTGCTGTTCTGATCTTAGAAAAACTCCGTACAGATCATCCATATTACATGAATAGCGTCATTCCTTTGGCAGAATCATATACTGCCTTAGGAAGAACAGAGGAAGCGTTCGCGCTTTTACTTATCGCATTTAAATCAGAAGATATTGACTTGAAGGAAAAGTCTAAAATCATGTTGGGCTATTTGGAATTTGCAAGTCCGGGGTCAGAAATCATGATGAGGTTTCAGACACTGCTTGGTGTCGCCCTAGAAACCCACTCAAACAATCCAGATTTATTACATTTTGCTGCTTTACATTGGTTGGATATGGGACAAATTGACAAGGCGCGCGAAGCACTTGCAATCGTCGTTGCAAATGATCCTGGTTCACTTGAAGGGCATATCGATTATTTGGGGGTTCTATTTCATTTGAAAGACTGGAAAACAGTAATCCAAGCCGGTGACGCAGCCGCTTTGGTCTTCCCTCTCGAGCCACTCATTTATTTATACTCCGGTGGTGGGCATAAACAACTGAAGGAATTTGAAACAGCCATAAAACACTTTAAAAGTGGCTTGTCCGTTTTGATCGATTTACCAGTCACTGAAGCAAGTATATACAGTGAGTTAGGAGAGTGTTATAGAGAACTCGGACAGAAAGAAAAATCATATGATGCCTTCGAAAAATGTCTGTTGCTTGACAAGTCGCCTTATGTAATGAACAACCATGCCTATTTTTTGGCCTCTGACAATCAGCGGATTCAAGATGCGCTTAAGTGGAGCACTTTGGCAAATGAAATGATCCCTGATGAGCCAAATTTTATGGACACACATGCACTAATTTTACATCTCCTTACCCGTAATTCTGATGCCTTGGAGTGGATTTTAAACGCCCAAGCCATTCTGGATGCTCCTGATGCTGTGTTCTTGGAAAGAGAGGGCGACATTAGATGGTCATTGGGACAGTCTGAAAAGGCGTATGAGTTGTGGGAAAAGGCAATGATAAGTGGTGGTGGTGAAAAAAGGTTGAACGAAAAGCTTTCAAGAATAATATGACGGGGCATCTTAAAATATGGGGTCTAACAGCACTTGTGATCTGTTCCGTTTTAATGACGGGATGCTCTAACGAACAACGTATTGCAGATGGCAAGCCTTTGAGATCCAGGGATCCAAACAACATTCTGAAGCGATATGACAAAGGCGCGCTTAAATGGGATTGGATTGGATTCAAATTAGACACTGAAATTACTGTCGAAGGGAAATCAGATTCATTTACGATGAATGTCAGAATGGCACGAGACAGTGCAATTTGGATCAGTCTCTCACCTGCACTCGGTGTAGAACTTGCAAGGGTGCTTCTGCTTCCTGACTCTGTAAGAGTAATCAGCAAAGTGCCTTCTAATAAATTTGTTTTCGAAGGCAATTACACGGAACTAGAAAAGTCCTTAGGAATTCCATTTGATTTCTATACTTTTCAAGGTTTGTTTTCTGGAAAGCCGTTGGGGCTGAACCCGCAGGAAGATAAATTTATCTCTCAAGTGGATGGCTTCAATTACGTTTTAATTGAGAAATTTCCAAGACGCGTCAAGAAGCTTTTGGGTGGAACTGATGAGCGAGGAATCGCATTAAACCCTGAAGATTCAATCGCCATAATCATTCGGGATCGCAAGGCAAATAGAATGATGAGCCGCACGGATGGTGACGATTTGATCATTAAAAGATACTGGTTTGATGGGGTCACATTTATGCCTGTAATAGATATGTTTAATGACTTGTCAAGTGGGCTTAGTCTTAAAATTAAGCGCTCAGGAGATGAAGGTCATCGTCAAGGGTTTTTGCCCTCGAAGACCCGAATAATAGCACGCGGGAATGGTGTCGATTTAGATTGCACCTTTAAGGTTCGACGCAGTAGAATAAATCGAGACTACGAACTCCCATTCGATCCACCTGAAAATTATGAGCGCCGTAAATCACTTTAGTTTTATTGACCAATCAATTAAACGATGGGTCGTGATGGCGTTTCTATGCAGTGGGGGGTGCTGTGCGCTCCAAGCACAAACACAGGACAAGGATGCCTTGACAGCTGAGAAAGAGAAAATTGAAGCCCAACTCGCAACCACATCCAGATTAATCGGAGAAGCAAAGAACAATCGGAATGCGGTTAATTCTCAGGTCGCACTCATCGATCGACAGATAGAATTAAGAGAGCGACTTATTCGACATCATCAGTCAACCATTAGAATCCTTGAGCAGTCGGTGGTAAAAGCCGACACAGAAATAAGGAGCCTGGAGGGGCATATTGAAGGCTTAAAAGAGGAATATGCAATGATGATTCAGCAAGCATATAGAATGCAACTTGCACATAATCCCTTGATGTTTGTTTTTGCCGCTGAAGATTTCAGTCAGGCGGCGCTTCGGTTTAGAATGCTACAATCTTATGCTGAAGTCCGTAAAAGGCAGGCGCTTCAAATCTCAGATGCCCAAACTGCACTCACCGCATCAAAAGGGATTCTCTCGGCTGAGAAGACCTCCGTTTTGGTTGCACTTGAAGATCAGGAGTCAGAGCGCGACGCACTAAACGGCGACAGAATAGAAAGAGCACAACTGGTCTCTGAGATCAAAGGAGAAGAGACGCGTCTCAGGAAAACACTCAAAGCTCAAGAAAAAGAATACAAACGACTTAGCAATGAAATCAAAAGGATTATCGAAGCTGAAATAGAGGCTGAACGCGCTTCTGCAGCTGGAGAGTACGCACTTACTCCAGCTGGTAAAATCGTCTCTGAAGAGTTCGAAAAAAACAAAAGCCGCTTTCCATGGCCTGTGGCGAGAGGAGTTGTCACAAAGGAGTTTGGTCGACACAAACACCCGACCATTGCTGGAATTACTGTAGAAAGTAATGGGATAGATATCACCACAGAACAGGGCACGAATGTCTTTTCTATTTTTGGCGGAACAGTCAGTAGTATCTTCTCATTCCCTGGTGCAGGAGAAACTGTGATTATCACCCATGGCGGCTACCGAACAGTATATAGCAATCTCGAAGCACTTGAAGTCTCAAAAGGCGATGTCATCGCTCGAGCAACACGTTTGGGGAAAGCTTGGACGGGGCCCAAAGGAACATCAGTCCATTTCGAAATTTGGAAAACAACTGGTTCTGAGAGGTCTCCTAAAGATCCCCATGCCTGGCTTCAGCCAAAATGAAAATTGACCTAAAATAGGGATTGTCAGAAAGAATAAACGAAGCACCTTTGCACCTGTGAAAACGACCATTGCACTCGTCGGAAATCCCAACACCGGAAAATCCAGCCTCTTCACCAGTATGACTGGTGTACGCACTGCTGTGGGCAACCTTGCAGGTGTGACAATTGAGGCCTGTTTGGCAAAGGGAATCATCAAAGGTTCTGAGAATTGTACGTTTGTGGATCTCCCTGGAATCTACAATCTTCATGCACAAACAGATGATGGGCGTGTCACAGAAAACACGCTGCTTAATCCGAATGAGAAGAATAAACCAGATGTGGTTTGGCTTGTCGCTGATCGCGCAACGCTTCAAGGACAGCTTTTCCTGGCATTACAAATTCGAGAGCTCGAAATCCCTTGCATCCTGATTCTTAATAGGATGAACTTGGAAGAGGAAGATCCGCAGCTTTGTGTGACTTTAGAAAAAGGTCTTGGATTTCCAGTAAGAGAAGTGCATGCGCTTAATGACAACCCCTCTGATTGGATTAGAGACCTTATTCCTCTTAGTAATCGCCAGGCACCTTCTTCACTTCTCAGGCAGGTGCCTTCCAGCATCGAAAGTTCTCTTTCTGTGCTTAAAGAGGCCATGCCTCATAGGACACTTGGTTACTTATGTCATCTCGCGCGAATGAACTGCGTCCCGAGCTGGCTTTCTAAAGATGAGAACTCGGCTTGGCATAAAGCGAGAGAAAATGCAGGAGCATCTCCTGCAGCGCTTCAACTTGAAGAAACTGGACAAATGATGCAAATCATTCGTAACCTACTCAACAAAGCAGGCAAACCTTTAAAAGAACATGAACTCGCCCAACGCAATACAATGAAGGGCCAACAAAAACTAGACCGTGTGCTCACGCACCCTTTTTGGGGGAATGTGATTGCGATGTTCATCTTCTTCTTTATGTTTCAAGCCATTTACAGTTGGGCGACATATCCCATGGACCTCATCGATGGCGCCTTCGGTTCACTGATTGCCTTGATAACCGACACCCTGCCTTCTACGTGGTATACCAGTTTACTCGTTGACGGCATTCTTTCTGGGCTTGCAGGCATTCTGATTTTTGTGCCTCAAATCGCAATACTCTTTGCGTTCACAGCTTTTCTTGAACATTCTGGTTATATGGCCAGGTTGGGGTATCTCTCTGACCGTTTCTTCAGGCGACTTGGGCTCACTGGGAGGTCTTCAATCTCTTTGGTCGGAGGCCTTGCTTGTGCCGTACCTGCGATCATGGCAGCACGAACGATATCAAACAAACGCGCGCGACTTCTGACTATACTGATAACACCAATGATGACGTGCTCGGCACGTCTGCCCGTGTACGCATTCCTGATTGCATTCGCAGTTCCGGACCAGCTCATACTCGGAGTATTTAACCTACAAGGGGTTTTCCTATATGGTCTTTACGTGATCGGTGCGCTTTCGGCCCTAGGTCTCGCATTCGTCATAAACAAAACGCTCCCAAACTCAAACAGCAGAGCTGAAGCCGCAGAGGAATGGCCACCCTATCGTTTGCCAAAACTCAAATCAGTCTTGGGTCAATGCTATCGCCAAGCCATGATTTTTCTTCGCGCAGCTGGATCGGTGATCTTCTTCATTTCAATCATCTTGTGGTCTTTGGCATTCATGGGGCCTGGAACGATACAAGAGCGCGAAGCCATGGACCCAGGCGAGCGTATAGAGCAGTCTTGGCTAGGCGCACTTGGGAATACCATTGAACCTGTCGTTCGCCCTCTGGGGTATGATGGTCGTATGGGGATTGCCATTTTAAGCTCTTTCGCCGCACGTGAAGTGTTTGTAGGCACGATGCACACACTCTATCCTACAGCGGAAGGTGATGATGGCAGCATTCTTGCATTGAAAAAAAGACTCGCAAACGAAGTCCTCCCTGGCACAAACCGACCTCTATTAAACGCGGCTTCCGCAGCATCTCTGATTGTGTTTTACATGTACGCGATGCAGTGTATGAGCACAATCGTCATTGTTAAAAGGGAACTTAACAGTTGGACTTGGGCCCTGGCACAGGCTGCCGGATACACCCTATTCGCATACTTAGCAGCGCTTGCAACATACAGTTTCGTCAATGGATTCTAAGATTAAAATACCGTGGCTTGAAGTTGGATACACGATCTTTTCTAATGAAGGGCCTAAGGCCTTGAAAATTGAAGCATTGGCCAGAAAGGTGGGTAAAAACAAATCATCTTTCTATCATTGTTTTGCGGATTTAGACATTTTCATAGATGAATTGCTGTGTTTTCATGTTGTAAAATCTCATGAGATTTTTATGCACATCAAACGCTGTAAGAATTTGGAGCCCGATGTCTTTGAGGTTCTTTTTAAACACAAAGAAGATGCTTTTTTCAATCGACAATTAAGAATACACAGGCATCTTGAAAGCTATAAATTGTGCTTTGAAAAGGCCCATAAACCTATTGAAGATGCACTCTTAGCGTTTTGGCCTAAAGCAATAGGCTTAGAAGACAATCCGCATCTCGCCAGAATGATTTTAAACCTTACGGTAGAGAATTTTTATCTAAGATTGACCGATGAAACATATACAGAAGAAGGATTCAAAAGTTATTTAGATGAAATCTTAGCAATCGTAAAAGAGATGTAGACCCTTTTGTGCGTGGTCAGTTGTACGGTGCCGTCTAAAATTTATCAGCAAAGCCTTTTACATTTGCTTATGAAACGTCTTCAGCTCAAGTATCTTTTTGTTTACACAACACCACTCGTCATCTTGTTTTCATTGTGGGCCTCCAGTATCTGGTCTTTTTTCGCGCTCTTCTTTGTATTCGGTTTGATTCCATTTATTGAATTATTCACGAATGGATCGAAGGAGAATCTCAATGGCGAGGAGGAAGAGCAGGTGAAAAAAAACATCGTATTTGACCTTATCATCTACCTGTTGGTCCCTATTCAGTGTGTCATCCTGATTTACTTTTTAATTCAAGTCAGTGATGAATCTCTCCCACTTTACACAAAAATAGGACTGACCACTGCATACGGACTTGCTTGTGGTGGGATTGGAATTAACGGTGCACACGAACTTGGACACCGACACACATGGTATGAGCAACTCATGAGTAAACTTCTTTTGCTTTCTACGTTGTATATGCATTTTTTCATAGAACACAATCGAGGTCACCACAAACATGTTTCAACAGATCAAGACCCCGCCTCCAGCAGATATAATGAAATTATTTACTCCTTTTTCTTTAGAAGTATAATCGGTGGATGGAGGTCTGCATGGCGCCTTGAAGAAACCAAAATGAAACTCCAAAAAAAACGGATCTGGAGCTGGCACAATGAAATGCTTTGGTTTCAAATAATTCAAATAGCTCTTGTCACAACTGTCGCATTCTTCTTTGGGTTTGAAACCATGCTCTTCTTTGTCGCCGGCGCTTCAATTGGTATCCTTATACTTGAAACGGTAAACTATATCGAGCATTACGGTTTGCGTAGATTAAAGGTGGGTGATGGATTTGAAAGAACGAAACCCATACACTCTTGGAATTCTAACCACCCAATCGGTCGAATACTGTTGTTAGAGGTAACCCGTCATTCTGACCATCATTATATCTCAAGTAAGAAATACCAAACCCTCAAGCACTTCGATAACAGCCCTCAAATGCCCACAGGCTACCCAGGAATGATGGTACTAGCTCTATTCCCACCACTGTGGTTTCGTGTTATGAATAAACGTATTAAAGAATATGGGGCTACGCCACCTCAGCTTGCTCAGTCGCAACTCTAACCCAAAGGTGAGCCGCAGCTTCTTTTCTGACCGCCAATGTTCTGCCGCAAGTACAAATAGCCATAGGCCCATTTAGAGGCGCAATATGCTTGACTTCGACCTCCGATCCGATGCAACAGCCCATCTGAACAAGTGCCATGACCTCCTCTGGGGTATCCACCCTTTCGATCACGCCTACTTCGTAGGTTTTGAGGTCACATAATTTCTTCACTTGCATCCTACAAAATTAGCTCTGCCTGTCTCCTGTTCCAATACCCTTTTCATGTGATTTATTTTTTACTCCCAAACCTCCTATCATCCACGACTACTCCTTACATTTGTACCCCTCATAACCTGGGCCATTAACTCAGCTGGTTAGAGTGCTACCTCGACATGGTAGAAGTCACTGGTTCGAATCCAGTATGGCCCACGAAGAAAACAGAAGCCCCACGCAAACGAAGTTTGAGTGCGGGCTTTTTCTGTAACAGCACTTAAAAAGCGTCAGCTTCAGGGCTTCGTCGTTTTCTGAGTAAATCCTGGCTCACGAGCGACAGTAAGCAATCGATTATGGCGTCTAAAACAAACTTAATCAACAGCTTATGCCCCAACCCCATCACTCGTCGTATGGACATGCCTTGGAGAGATGGAAACTATTCCTTCAATGAAATACGTCCGTCCTTGTCCAGAACCAATCCGATGTCACCGAGATCCGAAGAAATGAGGTTTTGAATCGTTGATAGGGCTTGATGGGTGGGGTCGATTACAGGAATCCCCTCTCCAATCAATTTAATGGACACAATTTCACCCTCAACAAAGTCTCCGTTTTCATCTACATTAATGTTTAAAAGAGGAGCTATTCCTTTTTCTCCTTGAAGATTAAATCGAGCATAAGTCGAAAAATTTCCAAGACTGTAAGCGATAAATTTATTTTTATACACATCGATTGCACGCGTTACATGGGGTCCGTGACCTAGAATAACATCTGCGCCTGCATCAATCATGTCTCGGGCAAACTGATATGGATTTCCACGATTCTCGCCAAGATAAAACTCAGTCTGCTTTGTGATATGTTGGTGCGCTAACCCTTCACCACCGCCATGAAAAGACACAACAACGATATCCACTTTTGATTCTAAATCTTGAACAATTTGTCTTGCAACAGCCAAATCATTTATGCTCACCGTCCCTCGATTTGGAGAAAACGCACAAAACCCGATTGTTACACCATTCACCTGAAAGATCGATTGGGGATAGTCCGTGACGCCGGCAAAATGAATCCCGGCATCTTGAAGCAATTTTGTTGTATTTCGAATGCCAATTTCCCCAAAGTCATTGATGTGATTGTTCGCGATACTTAAGACATCAAAACCTGCATCTTTAAAATGTGCGACATAATGATCCGGCATTTTAAAGGCATAACAGTTCTTTGGATTCTGACATTTTTTTGTCGTGGGATAATCACCTGATAGAATCACGCCTTCTAAATTCCCAAATGTGACATCTGCATCTGATAAGTGTGTTTTTATTTGACTAAAAACCTCCGCACCATCTAAGGGGGGCAAGTAGTCATCTGAAGGAAAGTTTGTGCCTATCATCATATCCCCCACCGCCACAATTGAAAGACCTGTTGCGGTAGAATCCTGAGCGCTTAAGCTGATTGGGCTGAGTAAAATGAAACTTATTGCCAAAACGATTTGGCACTCAAAAAAACCAAAAAGCGCTTTCGAGGTCAAATGGGGGGTCAAATAGAAACGCATTGTCAATGGGCTAGGTCATGTGATTGTAAGCACAAAAATAATCAAAATGAACAGGTCGCATCAACGAGATGCCCAGCATTAGATTAAAAACAGATAGTTCATTAAAGGTGAGAAGGTAAGTAAAACCAATCCGTCTGTTTGGTATTATTGTACATCATGAAACAACTTCAACCTAAACTAAAAAGCTCCAAACTGCTTGCTTACATTCGTTTGGTATTGATCATGATGACCATATCCTTGTTAGTATCCCTGAGTATTGTTCTCCGAATTGTTTTCTTTTTCCTTCCGCGACACTTCTTCTTAAGATACAATGTAAGACTTGTTATTTATCCATTTTCACGCCTGCTGATGTGGATTGTCGGTGTACGCTTAACCATCAAAGGAAAAATCTCAAAGTCGAATTTACTCATCGTAAGTAACCACCAAGGCATCATCGATTCTCTTCTTCATATGGCGCTTTCGCCATGTATGGTCATCTCAAATACCGATATTCAAAGTATGAAAGTAATAGGTAAGGTCATGGGCTTGCTGGGGTTCGTGTTTGTCGACCGGTCACGAAGAAAATCCATTCAAGAACTTCTGGATCCTACCATACTCATGATTACAAAATCTCAGGTCAATATGAGCTTCTTCCCTGAAGGAAAGTCAAATGATGGTGTCGAAATACACCCTTTCAAGACGCCCTTTTTTAAAATTGCCATCGACTCAAATTCAGGCGTTCAGCCTTTGGCTTTCAGGTGGACTCATGCAAATGGAAGTGCCTTGTCAAAAGAACAATTGAGGTTCTTTACATACTTCGTCACCGACGGCTCCATTGTACTTCACCTTATAAATATCTTGGGATTGAGAAAAAAGAGGCTTAGCGTAAAGGTCCTCAGCACGATTTCGGCAGAAGAAATAAGTAAAAACGATTGGGATAGAAAGGATGTGTCGCAACAATCGGAAACAAGTATTCGGGCAGCCATGTCTGAAGAAGAGTGGTGACCACAGACACGGATACAAATTTTTGTGGTCGCGGACCTAGTCCATCGGAGGGGATTGATCTGCTTGGAAAACAATGCTGATTGAATTTACACAATGTCGTGTATTGTTTTCTGTAAGCATCTCGCCTTCAAACACATGCCCCAAATGACCAAGGCACTTGGCACAAGTGATTTCTGTTCTTATCATTCCTCCGCTTCCATCTCTCACGCGGATAATGGCACCCTCTATTTCATCGTCAAAAGATGGCCATCCGCAACCAGATTTAAATTTATCTGTAGATTTATATAAGGGAGTGCTGCAGGCTTTACAGACATAAATACCGGCTTCATAATGGTCGCAATACTTCCCTGAAAATGGGCGCTCCGTGCCCTTGTCTACGATGACTCTTTTTTCTTCTGGATTCAATCCGTCAAAAAAATCTTTTTTAATCTCCATGTCAGTTTGTCCTACCAAATTAAGTGAAATAAAGCCTGCTAAAAAAATAAAAACACATCTCATAAGGTCAGAACGATTGAAATTCAAGGATGTTATGTTCACACAATAAATGTAGATATAATTGACGCTCAAAAATCACAAAGGTTGATAATTTAGCATCGCAAACTTCGAAGGCACCGACGAAATGTATGGGGGTGGTTTTAACCTGAAATCGGCATTCTCAGACCGTAATTTCACCAGCACTTCGGTATTTCTGTTCCAATCTTAGTTACAGAGAGCATCCCTAATTTTCTTGATATCACGAAGCTTACTACGTAAGGATAACAACTCGGTTCATGCACGAAAAATATCTCCCCATAGCATTCGAAGTCAGCGTTTGATAAAATCTCTACTGACCGAGAAATTCTCGTACTGCCCACATACGAAAGGACGGGTTGATCATCAAAGGGAACCAACAAAGCAAAAGGTGGGGGAAATTCGATGAGCTCACCTACAAACTGTAACAAGTTGGAATCTAAAATTGAAAAGTTAAAAGCACCTAAAAAGTCTTGCGAGGTATATGGAGAAGCAACATAGTCGCCACTGTCGAGCACTAAGGTCGCGGTAAGTGTGACAACGGTGGGTGATATTTTATCCAAAGAAAGGTCAAGGCCAAAGGGTGGATTCTTTTTTTGAATCTCATTTAGAAAGTTGAGCTCATACGGCTTGTTATGTGTCGAGAATTCATTTATTTGAGTCTCCTGAACTTGACCATCGTTCGCACAGCCAAGAATTATAAGGAGTCCGAGAAGAAAGATTGAGTATCTCATTGTTTCATCAAAAAAAGGTGGGACTAAGATACAAATAAGAGAGACTGATAGAAGTTTGGCTTTGGTCTACAGGTTGTATACCTTTAAAGGGCGAAGAAAATGGCGCAATCACACTCCAAACACTGTACAATAAATGAATCTCACTGTTGTCCTTCTTGCTGTAATTATACTGCTTGTTTTTGCAAATTTAATGGTACTGCTTAAACAAAATAAAAGTGTCGATCCTACTGAGAAGTTGATGGAGATTACACGTTCTATTTCCAAGTTTGACGAAACCTTGAAGGATGAGTTTCAGAGAAATCGAAAAGAAAGTGGAGACGTTGCCAAGGCAAGCCGAGAGGAACTCGCGGCAAATTTGAACGCTTTTTCTGAAACAAATAAGGAAAACAACAAAAGTCTCAATGAACTTGTTCGCCAGAAGTTTAGTGACTTCAGTAAACAACAAAGCGACATTAAGGATACGATAGACAAGAACCTTAAGACGATTCGTGAAGACAATTCGCAGCAACTGAGTGAGATGAGAAAAACAGTTGATGAGAAGCTGCAGTCAACGCTTGAGAAAAGATTGGGAGAATCATTTAAGCAAGTAAGTGAACGGCTGGAGATGGTTCACAAAGGGCTTGGAGAAATGCAAAATATTGCGCAAGGGGTCGGTGATTTGAAAAAGGTGCTGTCGAACGTGAAAACCCGGGGAGTGTTGGGCGAATATCAGCTTGAAAACATTCTCGAACAGATATTAACGCCCGATCAGTATTCAAAAAATGTAGCAACCAAGAAAGGCAGTCAAGCCCATGTTGAATTTGCCATCAAACTGCCAGGACAAGATCACGGTGATGAAGTTTGGCTCCCTGTAGATTCTAAATTCCCTATTGAAAATTACGACAGACTTTTGAATGCGTATGAAGGGGGAGAAAAAGACACCATAGAGCAAGCGCAGAGAGTCCTCGTAAAAACCATTGAAGCTTTTGCAAAAGACATCAGTGAAAAATACATCGACCCACCCCATACAACAGATTTTGGAATCATGTTTTTGCCTGTCGAAAGCTTATACGCCGAAGTGCTAAGACATCCTGGACTTTTCGAAATTCTGCAGAGAAAATATCGCATTACAGTAACAGGCCCTACGACACTTTCTGCGCTTATGAATAGCTTACAAATGGGGTTCCGCACCCTTGCTGTCCAGAAAAGAAGCAGCGAGGTCTGGAAAACATTGGAGGCCGTTAAAACTGAGTTTAATAAATTCTCTGGACAACTCGAAAAAGTGGATGATCAGTTGAGTAAAGCATCAAAGTCTTTGTACGATTTACGTAATACAAGAACGAATGTGATGACTCGAAAACTTAAGGAGATTGCCACACTTGACAAAAAAGAGGCCTCAGATATTCTTGAAATCTCTACCGATGAAGATGCCATCGAGGACTTCGAAAAATAGGATTGACGCTACTTTCGTATCTTTAAGCTATGGGAATCAATGACAAAATGAAATCAATTCATGCTTTATATTTTTGCATCATTGCCCTTTTGGTAGGATTATGCGATACATCTTGTTTTGCTCAAAACCCTGGTTATACTGTTATCACAACCTCAACGGAGGCTGCACCAGGAGTGATTGTAATGGCCCCCGTTCAATCCGCAAACCAAATATATCTTTGCGCATTCGATGAAGATGCTGAACTGGTTTTCAATAGCCACTCCCCTGTCCGCGGTTTTATTTTTGAGCCCTGGGGCGATGACGAATTTGTGTTCTACAATTACTCCATACGCAAATGGGTAACTGTAGACCACAACCTAACGCCTACTGACACTTTAGGTCTGAGTATAATCCCCGAAACCGACTACCATGACGTGCACAGGTTTGAAGATGGGTCGTATCTGTTTGTTGTTAATGAGTATGTAATTATGGATCTGAGTAGCTTCGGGGGATATGAAGACGCTGAAGTCATCCAGCCTCGAATGATTCATATGGATGTGGAAGAAAATATTTTACGCGAGTGGCATGGGCTCGAGCATATCCCTGTGACCGCGTCTGAAAATCTTATTTATCAACTCGTTGATTATCTGCATTGGAACGCATTTGATATTGATGCTGACGGTGGGTTATTAATGAGCTTCCGAAATATCAGCACGCTCGTGAGGCTCAACCCCACCGACTGGTCCATCGATTGGCAACTAGGTGCCTATGGAAACAATTTTCAGATAGATGATCCCGAATGGGGAAGTTTTTTAAAACAGCACGATGTCAATCACATGGGGGGGAACCGCATCCTACTATTCGACAACAACATCTCCTCGGGCAACCAGCCTGGGTATTCAAGAGTGGTAGAGTATGAGCTCGATACCATCGCAATGACTGCGACAAGGGTTTGGTCATACTCGCACCCCAACGAAATATATTCCCCTGCCCAGGGCAGTGTTGAACGTCTGGAAAATGGAAACACACTCATCGCATGGGGCAATGCAAACGCAGGTCAGGGAGCAGGGACATTGGTTACTGAGATAAACAATCAGGGGGAAATTGTATGGGAAATTCAACTCGGAGAATATTTCACCGTGTATCGCGCCCGAAAAATACCTTTATCGGAAATTGAAGGATGTCGTGATCCCAACGCCTTGAATTACGACAACGGTGTATTAGTCGAGGACGGTTCATGTTATTACGGTGTAGATGACGATGGCGATGGAATGTTAGACTCTGAAGGGGATTGCGACGATACTGACGCTTCTATTTACCTGGGAGCACCAGAAATACCAAACGACGGAGTGGATCAAAACTGTGATGGATCAGATTTTATTTTCATCCCAGATTGTAACAATTCAGAGGCTATAAACTTCAATCCAGAAGCCACTGTAGACGATGGATCATGTTTATTTCTCATCGAGCTGAGGGTTGACATGTTCGCACACGGAGGCGCAGCTTCACTTTCAACAGAGCTAGGTGAGATCCCTGGAGTGCATGTAAGTTTCGGTGTGTATAAGTTTGAAGTTCAAGCAGCTGAAGGACCGTTTTTGTATAGATACATGGATGAAGATTCTGTCCAGGAGTTTAACGAAAGATCGATATTCATCAATAACCCAATGTCCATAGACGTTGTGTGTTTCAACAGTTTGGAAAGCTGCTCGGGTTGCACAAGCCCCGAGTTTACAGAATTCAATCCATATGCGATTTCAGATGGTTTGATGTGTCAAACGGATGCCTTAATGGGGTGTACCTATCAAGAAGCGTTAAACTTCGATTCAACTGCTAATCTTGATGATGGAACCTGTTCATTTGCTGAAGTTTGCGACGACAATTGCCCAGGAGATTTTAATCTCGACGGAACGATAGGCACTGATGATCTTCTGATCTTCTTGATGGATTGGGGAACAGTATGCTTTTAAAAAGATTTCCAGGCAACCCATTTCTTCGGGATTTCGTTAGGATATAAGCCTGATATTTTATTATATTAATAGATTATGTATACTTCAATGATAAGACCAATCTTACCCGCATTCACTCTTTTATTTGCGCTTTCATTTGCACCAGTTGGTTTTGCTTGGAGTCAAGCATCACCTCCCACAGACATTCACCTTTCTGAGCTCCAAAGCTGGTTGCAAACCAATTGGTTTGATGGTTATCACAGCAGTCTTGGATACAATGAAGCGAGGAGACAGATGTATGGATTCATTGACATTGATGGAGGCCAAATAGAGTGTGTTTACACAGGTTTTACACAGTCTGGGGGATATGTAACCTACCCAAATCCGATTAACGCAGAACATTTGGTCCCTCAGAGTTTTTTCGGGTCAGCAGAACCCATGAAGTCTGACATTCATATTCTTAAACCGTGTCACGGGTCTGCAAATAGCGCAAGAGGCAACAAGCCATACAATGACGTCACCGATGGGCAAGCCCAGTGGTATGGCGCTGTAAACAATACATATACCTCACAGGGAAGTGTCCCAAGCAACCATGAAGTGTGGTCTGAAAGCTCTGGTGGAAATTGGGAGCCTCGAGAAGATCGCAAAGGCGACGTTGCGCGTGCGGCTTTCTACTTCTACACCATGTACCCAGATGCCGCAGGATCAATTACAGAGATGGGGCCTACGGCCACTTTACATCAATGGCACCTCAATGATCCCGCAGACGCCACTGAAATCTCACGCAATGATAAAATCGCGTCCCAACAAGGCAATCGAAACCCATATATAGACTACCCCGATTTGGTATACAACGCATGGCTTTGGGAAGCTGGAACATCTGACACCCAAGGGCCAGATTTTTCAGGCACACCGAGTCTTGTGAGTGTCGCTTGTGATGATCTCAACGCTTTTAATGAAATCACCGCAAGTCCATCTGACCCATGCTCACCTGTCACCTTAAGTTTTACAGACGTTGATACCGGACTGGGGTGCACTGGGGGGAATGTCACACGCACTTATTCAGCAACCGATGGGTGTGGAAACATAAGTACCTTCACTCAGACCATTGCTTTTACAGATAGCACTCCCCCAATATTTACCGCTGTTCCTTCGGATATCACAACAACATGCGATAGCGAATTAACTGATTTAGGGAGTGCTGATGCATCTGACAACTGTTCACAGGTAAATATTACAATTGACGTCGTTCTCGTAGGTGGACCTTGCCCAGAGGCCTACGAAGTGCACCGAACATTCACCGCACAAGATGATTGTGGCAACGCTGCCTCTTATACTCAAGTGATCAATATTGAGGCATCTGTCGTGGTTGGATGTCCTGAAGATGTTGACAATGACGGTTCTGTCACTGTCAGCGACCTCCTGGCTGTCCTCAGCGAATTCGGGTGCGCTTCAGGTTGTCTGTACGACCTGAATATGGATGGCATTGTAGGGGTAGCTGATATTTTAGAGATTCTCGCCGCTTTCGGTGACGCATGTTAATTTGTATTCTGATGCAACGCATTTCATTTTAATGCGTCTTTCAAATGGCTAAATCTGCTGTTAAAACTACTGTAATGAAACTATTTTCTTTCCTTTTCGCGACGATTACCCTCTCATTTTCTTCTCTTTCAGCCCAAACTCCTTGTGTTAACGGTATGGCGGGTGGCTACCCTTGTTCAAACATAGATTTTCTATCATTTACAGCTGGATCTACTCTCGGTGGTGGCGATATGAATGATATCTGGGGCTGGACAGATCCTGAGTTCGGTACTGAATACGTGTTGCTCGGTAGAACCTCCGGAACCGCTTTTGTCGATATTTCTGATCCAGTAAACCCTCTTTATTTGGGAAACCTACCTTCAGCAGGTTCGAGTTCTTTGTGGAGAGATATTAAGGTCGATGGAAACTACGCTTACATCGTTTCTGAAGCTAGTGGACACGGAATGCAGATTTTTGACCTCACAAAACTTAGAAATGTCGTTAATCCTCCTGTTACATTCACTGAGGATGCGCTCTATAGTGGCTGGGGAAATGCCCACAACATCGTAATTAACGAAGCTAGCGACAGAGCTTATGGTGTCGGCACAAACACTTTTAGCGGAGGCCTTCATATTGTAGATATCTCCGACCCGTTAAACCCAGTTATCATGGGTGACTTTGCAGGTGATGGCTACACACATGATGCACAAGTTGTAAACTACATTGGCCCAGACGCAACTTATGCGGGTAATGAAATTGCTTTTGCATGTAATGAGAATTCAATTACTGTTATCGATGTTACTGACCCTACAGACGCTGTTCAATTAAGCAGAACAACCTACAATTCTCAGTACGCCCATCAAGGATGGCTCACTGAAGACCACAAGTATTTCCTAAGTGGTGACGAATTAGACGAAAGCAACACTGGAGTAAATACAACCACATTTATTTGGGACGTGCAAGATTTAGATGCGCCTTTTCTTTTGGGAACATTTGTCTCTACCACGCCAGCGATTGACCACAATTTATACATTAAAGACAATCTTTGCTATCAATCAAATTACAGAGCTGGATTGCGAATCGCGAACCTTGATAATATCGCAAGTGGTCTGATGACTGAAGTTGGATTCTTTGATCTTTACCCTTCAAGCGATGGCGCTGGATTTAATGGCACATGGTCAAACTATCCTTACTTCGCTTCTGGAGTGATTGCTGTTTCACACATTGAAGAAGGTTTGTTTTTATTAAGCTTATCTGGAAGTATCAGCGACCTGGGTTGCACGGATCCAAACGCATGTAACTATGACCCAGATGCAATTGAAGACAATGGATTGTGTGCAGAAGATGATGTTTGTGGAGTATGTGGTGGAGATGGGTCCTCATGTTCGGGCTGTACTGATAGCGCTGCGTGTAACTATGACCCAGGGGCAACGATTGATGATGGCTCATGTATTATAGGAGGGGTAGAAATTACGTTTACAATTCTTACCGACAACTATCCAGGTGAGACGACTTGGAGTATTGCAGATGCAAATGGTTCAGTGGTAATGACAGGTGGACCATACTCATCATCAGCAACAACATACTCAAGTACTGTTTGTGTAGATAACGGATGCTATGACTTGACCATTAATGACAGTTTCGGTGATGGGATTTGTTGTGCATACGGAACTGGAAATTATACCATCACTTCTCAAGGAGAAACACTTGCTAGTGGTGGAGAGTTCGCATCAACTGAAACAGTAAACTTCTGCATTGAAGGTGGCGAACCCGACGTTCCTGGATGTACAAATGCAACGGCTTGTAACTTCGACGCGACAGCGAATATCGATGACGGATCATGCGAGTATGAAAGTTGCGTATGTCAAGGGGATGTGAATGGTGATGGCGCTATTACGGTTGCAGACATCCTTCTCATTCTTAGTGATTTTGGATGCACTACAGGCTGTTCAGCAGATGTAGATGGGGACGG
>CAJQPF010000001.1 GCA_905480095.1 uncultured Flavobacteriales bacterium | reverse complement strand
GATGGCCGAGTGGTTTATGGCGCACGCTTGGAAAGCGTGTTTACGGAAACGTATCCAGGGTTCGAATCCCTGTCTCTCCGCGATTTTGTTAGATAATCAAGAAATACATTCAACAAGAATATAGACGATGAAGAATTTGTTTTCACTTCTCGCAATTGCGGGAGTCATGTTTGCAGCAACACCAGCTGCGGTTTTTGCACTACAAGATCAAACGGACTCTACGGAGGTCGTCTCCACAGACGTAGTATCTATGGAAGGCGATAGCGCATCTACGGACACAGTGGTCGCTGAAGTCACAGAGCCAGTTTCTGCCGAAGTCGCCGAATCGGCTGCGGATATTGAAGAAACGCGTGAAGTGTTAAGCTTTCATCAAACAGTCAAGAGATACTTTATTGAGGGTGGTGCGGCCTTTATGTCATCGGTACTCATTTGTTTGATCCTCGGACTTGCGTTGAGCATCGAGCGGATTATATACTTGAATTTGGCGACAACAAACACGAAGAAATTGGTGAATGAAATAGACGAGAGTCTTGAAAAAGGAGGTGTTGACGCTGCGAAGGAGATCTGTAGAAATACACCTGGACCTGTTGCCACCATTTTTCGACAAGGACTCGACAGATCTTCTGGAAGCTATGAAGAGGTCGCAAAAGCAATTGAAGATTATGGGTCTGTAGAAATGTCTAAATTAGAGCGTGGTTTAAGCTGGATCTCTCTCTTTATCGCTCTCGCACCTATGTTAGGTTTCATGGGTACTGTAATCGGTATGATTTCTGCGTTTGACGATATCGCTGAAGCGAATACGATTAACGCTTCTATTGTAGCTGGAGGTATTAAAATCGCCTTGATTACTACAGTTTCTGGTCTAATCGTTGCGATTATTCTTCAAGTCTTTTACAACTACATTCTTTCTAAAATTGATGGAATTGTTCTTGACATGGAAGAGGCAAGTATGGATTTAGTTGATCTTCTATACAAGCGTAAGCTACAAGGAAAATAAAAAGGATTATGGACGAGAATAAAATCAATTTAATCCTTTCAACCCTTAGGATTGCAATTATTGCACTCGGCGTTATTCTTATGGGGATAATCGTGAGTAGTAGTGTTGCTGACGAATCCTATGTTGAGGGAGAAGCAAATTATGGCGGATTCCTTGATTGGATGTTCTATATTATTTACACTGTGGGAATAGCAACTGCTGTTGCAGCATTGGGATTTGGAATTTACACCTTTGTCATGAAATTGGTCAATGATGTTAAATCTCAGGTAGGTACCCTCACCGGGATGTCGGTCTTCTTGTTAATCGGTTTGTTAAGCTACTTTGCGTTTGCTGATGGGACTGTGATGAGTGCTTATGAATCCAGTGGGATTACGGTTACTGAGTCGGAAAGTGTATTTGCTGGTGGCAGTATGATCTACGTTTATCTTCTAGGTATAGTTGCTGTGGCTTCTATTGTTTGGGCTGAGGTAAGCAGTATATTTAAGTAGAAACATCAATGGCACGTCGAGAATTACAAGAAATAAACGCTGGTTCTATGGCCGATATCGCGTTCTTGCTACTCATTTTTTGGCTCGTAACAACGACGATTGAGTCCGACATGGGAATCAAGCGCCAATTGCCTCCACCTGTTCCTCCAGATATTGATGTCCCACAAGCCAAGGAACAAAACGTCTTTAACGTCAAAGTTAATTTTCTAGATATGTTGCTTGTAGAGGGGCAGCCTTTGGATATTCAAGAACTAAAGAATAAAGCGAAGAGCTTCCTTATTGCTACAGGAGACGGGGTTATTACGCATCAAATAGGCACTGAAGAAATAGGTAAGAACCGTGATGTCATTTTAATTACGGGTGCCAATGGAAAAACAAATGCTGCTTTTCCTGAACGCGAGTGGATTAGGAAATCGGAAGTGAAAATGAAAATTTCTGAATATGAGCAAATTGTCCTTATAGCTGAGGAGAAAAACAAAGATGCTTTCAGAAAAGTTCTGAAAAGTTGGCAAGAAAAACTCACCACGATCAATCTTCTTGGGGGTGATTACAAGCAGCTTCCGGCATCTGCACTTATTTCTATGCAAAACGACAACAATACGACCTACAATACCTATCTACAGGTACAAAATGAGTTGCAATCAGCTGTGAATGAGCTGAGAGATGAATTGGCGTTATCAAAGTTTGGTGTCAGTTATCGTGAGTTAGAAGAAGTTTATGGTAAAAACAAGCAAGACAAGAGTACGCTTGAGAAAATCACTGCTGTGAGAGCTTTATATCCACAGCGTATTTCTGAAGCTGAACCACGTGATGCTGGAGCAACATATTACTAAACATGAGTAAGTTTAAGAAAGGAGGTAAGCGTCCTACTGGATCGATTTCAACGGCATCCCTGCCGGATATTGTTTTCATGCTCTTGTTTTTCTTCATGGTTGCAACTGTATTGCGTACTGAGGACGAAAAAGTCCAAGTGACGAGGCCAGAGGCTTCGGAGCTTTATAAGATTGAGAAAAAGCACCTTATTAGATACATCAACATTGGAACTCCAATGGATAAAAGATATGGTTCAGAGCCAGTCATCCAGTTAAATGATCAATTTTCACAGGCTGTTGAAGTTCAGGATTGGATTTTGAAGGAACGTCAAACGTTATCTGAGTCTGAGCAAAGTAAAATGTGGGTGTCTCTGAAAGTTGATCAGGAAACAAAAATGGGCATTGTGACTTCTGTGAAACAGGAATTAAGACAAGCTTCGGCTTTAAAGGTTCTTTATTCTGCAACAAGTCGTGCGCGAACAGGCACCGAAGAATAACGCAAGTCTTTAATTGGAGTAGTCATTCAGGATTTTATCTGCCAAGTAATGACTTAGTTTGAAGTAACTCTCTGTGGTCCATCCAGCGACATGAGGACTCAGGTACACATTTGGAGATTCTAGAAGTCGCGTCAATGTCTTTTCATCATCCGTTGTGCCGATTGATGTTAATCCTTCCAATGAGCGTCCCTCAAATTCAAGTACATCTAAAGCGATCGAAGTGACTTGATTCGCGTCGAGTGCGTCCAAGAGATCTTTGGTGTTTACAACAGGTCCCCTGGCGCTGTTTACAAATATAAAAGGATTTGAGAATCGAGCGATCCACGCTGCATCTATTAATCCATTTGTTTCATCTGTCAGTGGGAGATGAACGCTCACAATTTCACTGCGCCTAAAAAACTCTTCTTCGGTCACTTCTGTGACATATTCATCACTGAATCCAGTGGTATACTTGTCATAAGCAATTATTTTGCAGCCAATCCCCCGAAGTTTTGTGGCCAGTGCTTTTCCCATCACGCCATAACCAATGATCCCTATGGTCTTGCTCCCCAATTCCATTCCCCTGTGCTTTTCTCTTTCCCAAACTTTTTCGTGCACACTTGTGTCGCAACTTCTTAGTTTGTGCATAATCATCAGGAGCATGCCGAGGACGTGCTCCCCCACAGCATCACTGTTGCCTTCAGGAGAATTATAGACGCGAATGTCGCGGGATTTTGCCGCTTGTAGATTGATGTTTTCGAGACCAGATCCACTGCGAGCGATCCATTGTAATTGCGGCATGGCATCGAGCAATTGATCGTCAATTCTGATACGTGACCTCAGGACGATTCCTTGTATGTCCCTTAAGTTACCTTGTTGTAT
This sequence comes from uncultured Flavobacteriales bacterium, assembly GCA_905480095.1. Classification (GTDB taxonomy): domain Bacteria; phylum Bacteroidota; class Bacteroidia; order Flavobacteriales_D; family Sanyastnellaceae; genus UBA974. The sequence continues at coordinate 10,173 of CAJQPF010000001.1, read as the reverse complement.
TTCCGTCCTCGAAAGAAGCAAATGTTCCTCACATTCAAATCCATTTTCGATTAAACGCGTTTTTAAAACAGGGTGAACGGTATCAAGAATAGCAACCCTCATAATTATCTGTTAAATAAACGAACTGACAAATGACCCTACACTGAAATAGATAATGAGTCCGATGATGTCATTTGCAGTCGTAATGAATGGACCTGTCGCTAATGCAGGATCTATTTCACGTTTTTCAAGTAAAAGCGGAACGAACGCACCAAATAAAGCGGCGAAGACGATGACAAATAACAACGAAATGCCTACAGTCGTGCTGAGATCTTTGTCGAATCCTAATATGAGGGTCACAATGAAAATAATACTTGCACAGATGGCGCCATTTAAAAGGCCCACACTAAGTTCTTTTACGAGACGACCTGCAATATCAGATGTACTGATGCTTGACGTCGCAAGACCTTGCACGACGATCGCAGAGGATTGTACGCCCACATTTCCTCCCATAGCGGCAATGAGTGGTATGAAAAGGGCCATTTCTGGGTTTGACACGATGTCAAATGCTCCAATGACATAAGCGCCACCTACACCTCCTCCAAGACCGATTAATAACCATGGCAGTCTGGCTCTGGTTAACGTCCAAACAGAATCATACGACTCGACATCCTCTGATATTCCTGAGGCAAGCTGATAATCGCGTTCTGCTTCTTCTATGATAACATCCACAGCATCATCTATCGTAATTCGGCCGAGTAGAACCCCGTCATCGTCGACAACAGGCAGCGCGACCAGATCATATCTCTCCATCAAGCTCACAACGAGGTCCTCATTTTCATTTGAGTTGATCCAGACAGTTTCGTCGGAATCTATAATGTCCCCTATCGGAGTCCTGGCACTTTTAGATGACAACAGGAGATTTTGAAGACTCAATCTTCCTGTAAGTTTCCCCTTTTTATCTACCACGTAGATTGTATATAGATTTTCTATGTCTTCCGCTTGAACGCGAATCTCTTTTACAGCTCTTGCAACACTCCACGTTTCTTCTACCTGAACAAGTTCTGTTGCCATTAATGCACCCGCAGTTCCTTCGGGATATTCTAGGAGAGACTGCACATCCGAGACAGACTCCTTGTCTTTGACGTGCGCAAAGACTTCTTCTATTTTTTCAGACGAAAGTTCGCTGATAATATCTGCAGCATCGTCAGAAGCGAGTCCATCAATCACGTCCTCCGCAATTTCCTTTGACGTCAGCGTGGCGAGAAGATCTTCACGAACTTCTTCGTCCAATTCGGCAAGAACGTCAGAGCGTGCGTCATCAGATAGCAGTCGATATAGATAATGCACATCGTCACGCTTGATTTGGTTTAAAATCAACGCGATATCATTTGCGTGGAGCGTCTCTAGTTTTTTGATGAGCGCACGGTCCTTGCCCTCTTCAATTAAAGAGTGAAACTTACTTAGATATTCTTTTGACAGATCGAGCATGAGCGCAGAAATACGTAGACAAAGTTATGTCAGTTTGGTTTTATAGCTTGTTCCGTTTTTTTAGAAAAAAATCTTTGATCAGCTGTGCGCATTCATCTTCTAAAACGCCAGAATGAACTTCGGTTTTAGGATGTAGCAAACCGTTCTCACCAACTTGGCCTCCATGTCCTTGTTTTTCTTGTATAACGCCCCATCTTTTATAGCCACGTTTCAAATCGTGTGCGCCATATACAATTCGACCTATTCTCGTCCAAAAACTCGCTCCCGCACACATGGGGCATGGCTCCAGCGTCACATAGAGTGTACATTGATCTAAGAATTTCCCGCCTAGGAATTCTGAGGCGCTTGTAAATGCTTGCATTTCAGCATGGGCTGTGAAGTCACGCAATCGTTCACATAGGTTATGTCCGCGAGCGACGACTGATCCTTGAAAAACAATCACAGCGCCAACGGGGACCTCATCAAGGCCGCCTGCTTCTTTGGCTTCTTGTATCGCCAATCGCATAAACCTTTCGTCTTCTTTTTGGCGTTCTTCTGCACTTTGAAAATTTAATTCTTCAACCATGCTGCAAGTTCGTTCATCGCGGTTTTGTTTGGTGATTTTGAGATTAATTCTTGAGGAAATTCTCCAGACATTTCAGGAACCATAAGTTGGCTCAAGTCTTTCTGCGTGCAAGAGGCGGTTCCAAATTTCTCATTCCACACTACACTTAAAATTTCTTGTTCCATCTGTCCAGGTGTCGGGATGAGAATTGCTTGTCTTTTTAAAGCCACCAAATCTAGTAGTGAGGTATATCCGCTTCGGCATATTAGAATTTTAGATGCGCAAATTGCTTTTGAAATCTCTACATCGCTTGGATTGTAAAGTGTTAATGTATTTCCATCTTTTCGAGGTTTCTTCCCTGGTTTACCCGCAAAAATAATTCCCTTTTCAGATCGGTTTTGCATCCATTTTCGCAGTGCGTTTTCCATGGTTGTTCGATGGGGTTCAGGTCCGCTAACAATCCCTACAAGTGGGTATGTGGTGCTTGACGTTTGCGTCAGTTCTTTTGAGGGTATCACAAGTCGACTCAGAATTCCGATAAATTTTGTTTTTGGATGTATTGCTTTTGATGTGAGGGGTCCTGCTATTGACGTCGGACCAGGTGGACAATCGGGGACCCATATTTCTAAAAAGTGGCGTGTAAATCTTCGCAGCTGCCATTGTGCCAGAGGGCTTAATATCCATGGAACAGGAAATTTTAGGAGATGTGTTATTAAAACGGACGGCACATTTACGTCATATGTGCCCAGGCAATTGTCACTAATTATTTTTGTAATAGAACGAGATTTAACATGTTTCTTAGTCCAGATCTTCTCCTGATAGATGCTAATAAGAATCTGTGGGATTTGTGCTATAATTTTGAGCATGGTAAATTTATGGCTGTAGGTAACCACTGTGCCCGGTTTGTCAAAAAAGGTCACCCCCGACCTGTTTTTAAGACGATCTTTCAACCACTTTAAGGCATCTCCCGTACTCGCAACATCGACTTCCCATCCGAGATCGAGCGCGCCTTCAATAATCGGGAGGGTTCTACTTGCATGTCCCATCCCCCAATTTAGTACTGTAATTAATATTCGAGACATGGTCGCAAGTTCTTAATTTTGCACCAGCAAATAACATTTGCGATAAATAACAATGGGAAAAGATAAACTTAGAAAATGGGCGGAAAATAAGACGTTTAATCACGTGTTCGAACCCTGCCTTCAAGATGCGGTCAAAGGTTTGGATGGAAACCTCAAAGGGAGTTGGGCGTCTGAGATTTTTCAAAACGACAACCCCATTACTCTTGAGTTAGGGTGTGGTAAAGGGGAGTATACGTTAGGACTTGCGAGGAAGTATCCCAACAGAAATTTTGTGGGCGTAGATATTAAGGGTCACAGATTTTGGAGAGGCGCAAAAACAGCGAAGGAGGAATCCCTTCCGAACGTTGCCTTTCTTCGAACCCGACTCGAGTTTATTAATAAATATTTTGACACCGACGAGGTGTCTGAAATTTGGCTTACTTTTTCCGATCCACAACCGAAAGATGAAAAGGGGACCAAGCGTATTACCTCTTCGGTGTACATTGAGATTTATAAGAAAATATTAAAGCCGGGTAGTTTTATAAATGTCAAAACAGATTCCGTTCTTTTGTACGATTTGTCTAAGGAAAGTTATATTGAAAAGGGATATACAATTCATTTAGACAGTCAAGATGTCTATGGCGATTTGGTTCATAAGGTCCCCAAAGATCTTCGTGAAGCACTTGAAATTATTACATATTACGAGAAGAGGTGGCTTTCTGAGGGTAAGAAGATACATTTCATTCAACTCGAAGTATAATCAGTCCGCGCAATGGGTTTCAATGAAGATGGCCAAGTTGTTACTTTTGAGAGACACTTTTGGAATCCTATGACCGAACTTTGAGGTTCTTAAAAGACAGATGAATATTACTAGAGAACAAATTGTAACTGCGTTAACTGGTGTTGTAGACCCAGATTTTGGGAAAGATATCGTTTCAATGAATCTTGTGTCTGGTATTCAGATTGATGGGGATACGATTTCTATTGAGGTGAAATCTAGTAATCCAGCACTTCACGCGCGTAAAAGAATGCAAGAAGCCGTTGAATTTGCAATTGAAAGAGCATTCGGTACTGAAGTGAAGGCCTTGGTTAAAGTCGGCGCCTTGCCAGCTGAAGAGAGAACCCTGGAAACAAGAAAAGTGCTTCCGGGAGTGAAACAAATTATTGCCATTGCCTCAGGAAAAGGCGGTGTGGGTAAAAGTACAGTGAGTTCAAATATCGCCGTTACGCTTTCCCAGTTAGGGTATAAAGTAGGCCTGTGCGATGCTGATATTTATGGTCCAAGTATCCCTACAATGTTTGGCGTACAGGGTCACAATCCCAAACCCATTGAAGTGGATGGGAAGCACCTGATGGAACCCGTTGAAATGCATGGTGTAAAAATACTTTCAATTGGATTTTTTGCCGATTCAGACCAAGCGATTGTATGGCGCGGTCCGATGGCGACGAAAGCATTGAAGCAACTCTTTTCAGATGTTCATTGGGGCGATCTAGATTTTATGATCGTGGATCTTCCCCCAGGAACAGGGGATATTCATCTAAGCCTTGTCAGTGACATCGATTTGACGGGGGCGGTGATCGTCTCAACACCTCAGGATGTTGCCCTAGCCGATGCGCGCAGAGGCGTTGGGATGTTTCAATTAGAGGCCATTAATGTTCCTGTTCTGGGCATGATAGAAAACATGTCTTACTTCGTGCCACCTGATGCAAAACAGTATAAATACCATATTTTCGGTCGTGATGGTGTGAAAAGACTGTCAGAGACTTTGGGTGTGCCCTTTCTTGGAGAACTCCCCTTACTTCAAACAATACGTGAAGCATCCGATGTAGGTCGTCCTGTCGTATTACAAGGAGATACAGATGCTGCAGCTGCATTTCGTTCTGTCGTGTCTAACTTGCTTGAAGTCCTAGGGAAAAACGTAAAAAAATGACAGACCCCATCGTACCAGAAAAGCTAACAGACTTAGCCACAAGAGTGCAAGGCGCGCTTGCTCAGCTGCGTCCATACCTCGAAGCTGATGCAGGCGACATTACGTTACATGAAATCACAGACGATTTCATTGTGAAAATAAAACTTCACGGTTCATGTGTGGGGTGTGCTTTAATCGATATGACGATCAAAGGAGGCGTAGAATCAGCGATAAGAAGTGTCGCTCCAGAAGTAAAATCTATAGAAGTAATTAATCGATGATTCAAACAGATATTTTAATAATTGGTGCAGGTCCATGCGGTTTATTTACTGTATTTGAAGCGGGCCTATTGAAGATGAGGTGCCACTTAATCGATTCTCTTCCTCAACCAGGGGGGCAGTGTACAGAAATTTACCCTAAGAAACCTATTTACGATATCCCTGCCTATCCCTCTATACTTGCGGGTGAACTTACCGAGCGTCTCATGGAACAAATCGCTCCTTTTTCTCCCGGTTTTACACTTGGTGAAAGGGCAGAGATCGTTGAAAAGGATGACGACGGTCAGTTTGTGTTAACGACGAATAGGGGGACCAAGCACCGTGCCCCTATTATTGCTATTGCTGCTGGATTGGGATGTTTTGAGCCCCGTAAGCCGCCCATTGAAAATCTTGCATCATATGAAGATAAGGGTGTTGAGTATATTATTAAAGATCCTGAGTTCTACAGAGATAAAAAAGTTGTGATCTCTGGGGGCGGAGATTCTGCACTGGACTGGACGATCTTCTTGGCAGAGGGGGTTGCCACTGACGTTACTCTCGTTCATCGTCGCCCAAGTTTCAGAGGTCATCCAGACAGCGTACAAAAGGTGTTAGATCTTGCTGAAGCTGGAAAAATAAACCTCATCACAAATGCTGAAGTTGTGGGTGTTTCGGGTGAAGGGGATCTAAATACTTTAGAAGTCAAGCATAAATCTGAAGGGATGATGTCCATTGATACTGACCACTGGGTACCGCTTTTCGGATTGAGTCCCAAGTTGGGCCCTATCTCAGAATGGAATCTTAATATTTCTAAAAATGCGATTGAGGTAGATACGTTTGATTATTCAACGAATGTTCCGGGGATTTATGCCATCGGTGACATTAATACCTACCCTGGTAAATTAAAGCTAATCCTTTGTGGTTTTCATGAGGCTACGTTGATGGTCCAAAGCGCCTATAAAAGAATTTACCCAGACAAGAATTTGGTCTTGAAGTATACAACTGTCACTGGAAAACCCAGTTTGTAAGATCTATTTGAATTTTTTGCCATGGATGATATGATTAAAGTATTCGTGATCGATCGTGATGAAAAGCGACACGCATTAGATGCACCTACGGATATGAACATGAACATGATGGAGCTCTGTAAAAGCTACGAGCTTCCTGTTGAAGGCACGTGTGGAGGTATGGCCATGTGTGCGAGCTGCCACATGTATGTCCAAAGTTCACACGACATCTTTGAACGTTCGGAAGACGAGGAGGATATGCTAGACGAAGCGTTTTTTGTTGAGGACAATAGCCGTTTGGGATGCCAAATCAAACTGACATCAGACCTAGATGGCCTTGAGGTAAAACTCGCTCCAGTCGGTGAGTAGATCTATCTAAGGCCGACTCCTGGGTTCAGTAATTCACCAGATTCAAGAAGCTTGGTAAGTATTTCGGCGTTCTCAAGTTCCTTGACAGCGACGATGTGATGGGGTGCATGCGTATCAGAACACACCATTCTTATCCATCCCTGATCTACGGCATGGTTCGCTGTTTCTTTCGCCAACTCGCCATAATTCCCTACAAGTGTGGCTGCGTTTACAGTAAGGATGACGCCTTTTTCGTGTAGCGTTTCAAGTTTACTTCTGTCCATATGCCAGTATGGATACCTTGCGCAGTGTGCCACAACAGGTGTGATTCCAGACGTCTGCATCTTAAAGATAGCCTCTGTCAAAAGTTCATCATTGGGCGCTTCATGGAATGCAAATTCAAAGAGAAGCATGTCGTGTTTCTCTCCATTGAGCGGATCAACGCAAGGGAAGGTGAGAAGTTCGTCTGGGTTTTCTAATAGCGCAATAAAAGAGGTGTCGAGAAAATATTCGGCGGCTAGAATTAATTTTAGAGATGGGAACCGTTTGGCAACTTCCACTTTTAATTCATTAAAACGCGGCTGTAAAATCTCAGGCGTATTTGGATACAAATCTGACATAATATGTGGTGTGGTCACCAACCGTTCGAATCCCATTTGATGGAGTCTTGAGATTAACCCAAGGGCCGAGGCCATATCAGGTGCGCCGTCATCTACTCCGGGCACCAAATGGCTGTGAACATCAGTCACCAGAAGTTTTAAATTGTTTTTGACCAGACCTTGCGATGGGCGCTTGCGAAATAGATTTCTTAGAAAAGTTAGCATCACTTTCCGTAATGCTGTTCGTAATATTTTTCATATTCCCCGGACACAACTTTATTCAGCCATTCTGAGTTTTCTAAATACCACACCACCGTTTTTTCTAAACCTACTTCAAACGTTTCGTTCGGTTTCCATCCCAACTCTCTTTCTATTTTCGACGCATCGATGGCGTACCGTTGATCGTGTCCAGCGCGGTCTTTTACAAAAGTAATCAGCCGCTCAGAACTGCCTTTCGGTCGCTCGAGCTTTTCATCAACGACTTGAATCAGATGTTTTACCAAATCAATATTCGTCCATTCGTTAAGCCCTCCGATATTGTAAGTGGAGCCTGAAGCACCTTGATGTAGGATGAGGTCTATCGCGTTTGCGTGGTCTTCAACATATAGCCAGTCTCTGATATTCAGCCCTTGGCCATAAACCGGAAGGCTTTTTTGATCGCAGATATTCTTGATCATCAGCGGGATAAGTTTTTCTGGAAACTGGTTTGCACCATAATTGTTTGAGCAATTGCTGATGACAACAGGCATGCCATAGGTGTGGTGGTATGCCCTTACGATGTGATCGCTGGATGCTTTTGATGCACTATACGGGCTTCTGGGGTCGTAGGAAGTCGTTTCAGAAAAAAGGCCTTCTTCTCCGAGCGATCCATAGACTTCATCTGTCGATATGTGGTAAAAGATATTTTTGAGCGTGTGGTTTTCAGTGACTGTTTCGGCATTTTTAAACGCACCATTTTCACGAATCCAATGCGCCTTAGCGACCTCTAACAATGCAGCCGTCCCAAGGATGTTTGTTTCCAAAAAAGCAGCAGGATTGGCGATGCTCCTGTCCACATGACTTTCCGCTGCAAGATTTACGACGGCATCAAAGTTGTGCTTTTTAAAGAGCTTTATAAGGAGATCTCTGTCGCAGATGTCACCTTTAACAAAGGCATAATTATCTAAATTTTCTATGTCTGAAATATTCTCTAGATTCCCGGCATAGGTGAGAAGGTCTAGGTTAACAATATTCGTTTCAGGATACTTTTTGGTGAGTGTCCGAACCACATGAGAGCCGATAAACCCAGCGCCTCCTGTGACCAATATGTTTTTAAAAGATCTCATTCTGTTCTATAGACTCCAGTAGTCAAGGTTTTTAATTCGGTTGCGATAGATGCCTTTTAAATCGACGAGAACGCCATTGCCACCTTCCATAAAGCGAGACAGCTCTTCTTCTGTAAGATGCGCATATTCGTCATGGTTAACAGCAACGATGACTGCGTGGTAAACGCCCTTTTCTGGTTTCTTGCAGAGTTCGATTCCATATTCGCGAAGCACTTCATCTGGTTGAGCCATGGGATCTACGACATCGACTTTGACGTTGAAGGATTCCAGTTCGGAGATGACATCGATGACTTTCGTGTTTCGAATATCTTCTACATTTTCTTTAAAGGTCAGTCCCATGACCAAAATCCTCGCGCCCAGTGCATTTACACCGCGTGCCAAGATCTTCTTTACCGTTTGTTTTCCGACATAAAACCCCATGCTGTCGTTAATGTATCTGGCAGAGTTGATCACTTTTGCATGATATCCCATTTTACTCGATTTCCACGTGAGGTAATAGGGATCTATCCCTATGCAATGACCTCCTACAAGTCCTGGTTTAAAAGGAAGGAAATTCCATTTTGTGCCTGCCGCTTCGAGAACTTCATATGTGTTAATCCCCACCTTATTGAAGATGATGCTAAGCTCATTGACAAGTGCGATGTTGAGGTCGCGTTGCGTGTTTTCTATAATCTTACTTGCCTCAGCAACTTTGATACTGCTCACTTGATGTGTTCCTGCACTTACGACCATGTCGTATACTTTGGCAACCTGCTCCGTGGACGCTTTGTCTCCAGCCCCCACAACTTTCACGATGGTGTCAAGTGTGTGTACTTTGTCACCTGGATTGATTCTTTCGGGAGAGTACCCGACCTTAAAGTCAGTGCCAAATTTCAATCCACTTACCTTTTCCAACACAGGGATACAATCCTCTTCGGTACATCCAGGATAAACTGTGCTCTCGTAGACGACGTAGTCCCCTTTCTTAAGTACAGATCCCAAAGTGGTGGACGCCGAAATAAGCGGCGTTAAATCAGGTTGATGTGATTGATTAATGGGTGTAGGAACGGCCACAATGTGAAAGTCTGCCTTCTTTAATTCTTCAGAGTTTGTTGTGAATGTGATGTCACACCCTTCAAATTCTTTCGGTTCTATTTCACCAGAAGGATCTACACCTTCTTTCATCAGATTAATTCTCTCCTCATTAATGTCAAAACCGATGACGCGGACTTTTTTTGCGAAAGCCAATGCAATAGGCAACCCTACATATCCAAGGCCTACAACACTTATGGTTGCTTTGCCTGATGTTAATTGATGGTACATGCTATTTAACATGGGTAAATTTCATTTTCATTTTCCAATCGAAATTTGGTTCCTGATTCAGAACAAACCGCCATTTTATTTTCTCCAAATTCCAGTTTACATCCGTGTGGTGACATCCATCCTGCAAAACGAGCGGGGTTTCCAATCACCAAAGCATAGGGAGGAACATCACGGGTCACAACGGCTCCCGCACCTATGAAGGCGAAGTCGCCCAACGTTGTTCCGCAAATAACAGTGGCGTTTGCACCGACGGTTACTCCGTTCCCGACCTTCGTAGGCGCGTAGGCGTCACGCCTTACTACAGCACTGCGGGGATTGATGACATTCGTAAAGACACAACTCGGTCCGAG